>CADBBS010000047.1 GCA_902793045.1 uncultured Lachnospiraceae bacterium | reverse complement strand
AGAATTCATATAAGCCCCACCAATTTTAGAAATGATGGGGCTTGTTACAACCTTTAGAAGTACCCTTCCAGGTACTGTGTGATATAAAAATCTTAATGCTTTTGACTCTTTGTAATCCATAACTTATCACTTAATATATCTCAAAACTGCGTTAATAAACGACCAAATATCCTTCTGCAAGCTGGTGAAGAATAACATTACGATAAATTCTACTACACCAAATGCTACCATTAAATAGATAAGCACATTGCTTGGCTTCGTAATCTTAAACCTTGCAATAAACAACACACCAACTATTACTAATAGAACGAAATACAAATGCGAGATATCATATTTCCAAATATCAGCTATTGCATATCTTAAAATCAAGAATGATGGGAAGATAAGTGCCGTACTTGTAACTGGAAGTCCGAAATAATATTTCTTTCTATCCATGTTTTCACCCTGTGTCTCCTCGCATGTCACGTTGAAATATGCAAGTCTAATAAGTGCAGCCAAGACAAATAAAACACAGATGATATAGATAACCCAAATAGGAATATTTCCAATCCAAGGGTCCTTACCAAAACCGAATAGTTTCTTTTCATATCCTGCATTTGATTTGTTGTAAAGTGCCATTCCCAGACAAACAGGAAGCACGCCAAATGCTATCAAGTCTGAGAGTGAATCTATTTGAACTCCAAAATTCTTTTGTAGCTTAGTTCTATTTTTCTTTGTACGGGCCACTTTGCCGTCGAAAGTGTCACACAAACCACAGAATAGTAAGAACACCATACCAATATATGGGTGTCCTGGGTTTGTAAGTGTCACAAAAATACCTGTACTTGCTGAAAGTACAGAGATATAAGTTAATATTACGGTGTAATCATAAACTCCTAGCATTACTTTTTCTTCTTTCCCCTAAAGTTATAAATACTGTATGCTGTCAAAGTGAATATTCCACATACCAATACGCATACGTAGAATGAAATTCCTCTACTTACTAATTCTACACTAACTGGGTCATCTAGTAAATCAGCAAATCCATCTACATACAAATAATCTGCCGCTCCAATAGCTCCAGGAATTGGAACCGCGTTAGAACCCAATGCTACGAATCCTTGCACTGAGAATGCATTAAGTATATCTTTGTGTCCTTCGGTCCATCCCTGAACTCCCAAAAATACAAATACTGAAATAAGTACTTGAGATACTCTTTGTAGGAAGTTACACAAGAACGCCTTCGACAAAGTCGCTTTATTCTTTAGAATTAAATCAGCACACTCTTTGTACTGCTCTTCCATATCATCAAGTTTCTTTAGTTTCTTGTCCATGTTCTTTATTAAGTGAAGTTTCTTAGCAAACTTAAGAAGTCCATTTGCCATTTTCTTTACAATCACAGACTTATAAACTAGCAAAATAAATACCAGCATCAAAACAAGTTGTGTTATGAAGCCAATAGTGATTAGTGTCATTGAAAATGGATCAAATTCGCCCAAGACTGTCGGGCAAAGAATTAGACATACTAAACTTAGTATTAGAACAGATGCTATATAGAAAATTAGATTTAACAACAGCGCAATGGTAGAAACTGCTGCTGGCACTTTATCCTTATGCATAAAGTAAAGTGATGCAGGCTGTCCACCTGTGGCTGATGGTGTAATGGCTGAGAAATAAACATCAGGAGCGGCATAAAACCATCCTCTCCTGAGTCTTCTCTTATAACCAAAGACTCTCAAGATAATAACAATGGCGAAGCCTTCGAAGAAGACAAAACCTACCATTCCTAGAAAAGCCAGAATAATCCATACTGGATTCATGCTAGATAGAATGGCGCCAAAGCTTTTAAGCGAGAAAGACTTGGTCTGAGTGACCATGACATAGACTGTAAGCGCAGCCAAAGCCACGAACACTAACATATATATTATTGTTCTTTTAAAATTCTTCATTATTCCTCTTGGTTTTTGCCTGTTATTTTTCGTTCTAGTGCAAAAAATACTCTACCTAGATTATATTTCTTTGCGAGGAATAATGCAATCTCTACTACTACTATTCCACCAATGACGTCTATTATTACATGTTGTTTTACAAGCAATACACTTGCAAAAACAAGTATTGCTGATACAAACATAAATGTTTTATATTTGACTCCACCGTGTTTTAGACTAAATGCTGCTCTAAACACAAACCAGCTCTCTAAACAGTGAATAGATGGAAATAAATTATTGGGCTCGTCAAAACTATAAACAAAACGACAAAGCCATCCAATAAATCCGTGTTGTATCTGACTGCTAAATACAGGATCGTGTTGTGGATCTACCATAACTGTAGGATAAACGAAGAAACAAATTAGTACTAGTGCTTTTGCTATAATTTCTGCTGTAAACATGTTATAGCAAATCTTTCGCTCTTCCCTAGAAATCATGATATAGCCTATCGCCCAAGTTGGAAAAGCAAGTACATAAATAATCATCCACCATGGACAGAAAGGAATCATCTGATCTAGTTTTGAATATATATCATGATGATATAAATGTTGTGTGAGAGGTCTAGTACCTGTAAACACAAATACATTAAATGATAAGGCAATTACTATTGGTACTAGTCCGTAAAATGGCACTAGATTTAATATTTTTTTGTTCCAGTCGAATTTCTTCAGCATGATTTAATATCTATTCCTTAACTTTTCTTCTTTGATTTCTTCCCTTTTTTGTGAACTACTTTGCTGTATGCACCGTAGTAAATCTTACTACCAACTTTTAAGTAACCTCTTACTTTTGCATAGTAAGTTTTCTTCTTGTTTAGCTTTCTTATAATTACAAAACCTTTTTTGGTTCTTGTTGATTTAACTTTAACTCCCTTTGTAAATTTCTTGTCTGTAGCTATCTTTACATTGTATCCTGTTACTCTAGGAAGTCTTCCAAATGCTACCGAGATAGTCTTTTTCTTCTTCGAGCGTCTCATTCTTACGACCTTGTCTGTAGCAGGTTTAGTGTAAGTAGTTTTTCCTGTACATGGGCTAGATTTGTAAGTTTTCTTATTGTATGTCAAATATGTCTTAACTCTAAATCTATACTTCTTTGCAGTGCTAAGTTTCTTAAACTTAAACTTCTTTATAACTCCATCTTTTGTAGTGGCAGTATTTTTTATTGTCTTAACACATTTGTATTTCTTTGTCTTGTAGTTGTACTGGTAAACTTTGTATCCAGTTACATCAGTATTTGTCGTCCACTTATATCTAAGGCTTGTTGCATAATTTTTGTCTACGGCAAAGTTCTTAACCTTTGGCATAGAAATAGTAAATGTCTTATCTTTCTCCCCACTTATGTTTCTTAGGAAAGTAGCTGTAGCTGTTCCTGTTCCAGGATATTTGTTGTTTGAGTAACTTGTCTCATAACACAAGCCTTCTAGCAACTCTTCGCCCTCATAAGTAATGGTGAATGTAGGTTTCTTTCTTGTATTTGTAAATGTATAACTCTTCTTCGATAATTTATATGTGAAATCACTCTTCGAATACTGGTGTTTCATCAAACTTACTGACATGCTGCTAGGCGCTACTGCATTAGTAGTAAATGATCTCACTCCCATACTGTAATAACTACCCATCATTACTCTACTGTCTATTACATAAACACCTATTTTGAAGCCCTCATCCATAGCAGCTTTCATTTCAGTTTCATCAGTAGTATTTGTAGTTCCTCTGAATATAACTGTACTTATATTTGCATGCCACTTATCCCTAAGAGCAATTGCATAATCCAAATATTTTTCTTCTAATATCTCTGCCAAATAGCAAATCTTAATATTTGTATGATTTCTAATCGCATTGTATAGGTTTGAATAGTAGAAAGAAATAAATGTAACATCATCTTCTAGTCCCGCTTCTACTAATGGTTCAACTACCTCTTCCTCTATGTGCGCTTTTTCAGTATCTTCCAATTTCTTAAGTTCAATTCTCCAGTCTACGTCCAAGCCTTTGTCTTTGCATTCTTTCATATATGTAATGAGTTCTTTCAAAGAAATCAACTTTACAGTTCCATACTGACTTAGATTGTTTCCGGTCTTGTATGGATACTTTTTAATCTCGTCCATATACATATCTGAAACTTTTTTATCTACTCCGCAAAGTCTCTTCAAAGTTTCATCATGGCTGATTACCCAATCAGCTGTTCCATCTGCTTTTTCCTTACATCTTCTGATATCTAACTCAATGTGCTTAAATCCTGCATCCACAGCTCTCTGGAAAGCTGGCATTGAGTTTTCAGGAGCGTTTCCTGAGAAACCTCTATGAGCTACTAATTCGTACTCATCTGGGTCTTCAGGTGTTGGCTCTGTAGTTTCCTGCTCTGCTGTAGTTTCAACCTCATCTGCCTTTGTATTTTTAGGCAAAACAAAAGCACTCATCATGCTAATAATGAGTGTTACAACGATCAGTATTGATATGTGTTTTACTGTTTCTCTCTTAAACATAAATTATCTCCACACAACCTTTCATATTATAACATAAACATTAATTTTTACCATATTTTAAGGGGTAAAATTGATACAAATAAAAACAGTGCTACCTACTGGTAACACTGCCTTTATATTCTCATTTAAGAGCATGTATTAGTTTTTCACTCTTAGTGATGGAATAAACGTAGTCCTGTGAAGCTCATAACCATGTCGTATTTGTCGCAGGCATCTATTACATCCTGGTCTCTGATTGATCCACCTGGCTGAGCTACATATTTAACGCCACTCTTCTTGGCTCTTTCTATATTATCTGAGAATGGGAAGAATGCATCTGAACCTAGTGTGATTCCTTCTGCCTGTGATAGCCACTCTTCTTTCTCCTCTTTAGTGAATACTGGAGGTTTCTCAGTAAATACTCTCTCCCACTCACCATCTTTTAGTACGTCCATATATTCTTCGCCGATGTATAAATCAATTGCGTTATCTCTCTCGGCACGTTTGATGTCATCTCTAAATGGAAGGTTAAGCACCTGTGGAGACTGACGAAGTAACCAGTTGTCGGCCTTTTGTCCGGCAAGTCTCACGCAGTGGATTCTTGACTGTTGTCCAGCGCCCACGCCAATAGCCTGTCCATTCTTAACAAAACAAACTGAGTTAGACTGTGTATATTTTAGAGTAATCATTGAAATCGCCATATCAATCTTAGCCTGCTCTGATAGATCCTTATTCTTTGTAACGACATTTGCAAAGAACTCATCATCTATGTTTAACTCGTTTCTACCCTGCTCGAAGCTGATACCAAACACTTCCTTTGTCTCAAGTTCTTCTGGCTCGTAGTTTGGATCAATCTCGATGATAGCATATGATCCTTTTTTCTTACCCTTTAGCATCTCTAGTGCTTCTGGCTCGTAACCTGGAGCAATAATACCGTCTGAGAATTCTCTCTTGATAACTGCTGCTGTTGAAACATCACACACATCAGATAGCGCGATAAAGTCACCATATGATGACATTCTATCAGCACCTCTTGCTCTAGCATAAGCGCAAGCTAAAGGGGATAGTTCACCTAGATCATCTACCCAGTAAATCTTTGACTCAATATCTGAAAGTGGCTGACCAACTGCTGCTCCTGCTGGAGACACGTGCTTAAATGATGTGGCTGCAGGCATTCCTGTAGCTTTCTTAAGTTCTCTTACTAACTGCCATCCGTTGAACGCATCTAGGAAATTGATATATCCTGGCTTACCATTCAAAACTTTGATTGGAAGTTCGCCTTCCTTCATATAAATGCGTGATGGCTTCTGGTTTGGATTACATCCATACTTTAATTCTAATTCTTTCATTGTTTTCCCTCGCTTTATTTACAATCTATCTTTAATTATTTGTTCTTATTAACAATCTTTGTCTCGTACTCGCCAGTCTTGATGTCGATGTATCTAACAAACAAACTTACTTTGTTTTCGCCGTTTAGGTTGTCCCAAAGTTTCTCTGTAAACTCATTAATATCATCAACCATTTCCACTAGTGTAGGTTCTCCATCAAAACTTGGAAGTGGGTTTCCATCGTGTTTGTAAGTGTGGATAAATCTACCCTCACCTGCCACTGGCTTATCATAACTGAATGTATATCTGTTACAGCAATCTGGGTTTCCATTATCGCTCTTTAGGATAGACATTTCATATGAGAACTTGCCATCTGCCACATGCATAACACCTGAAATTCTTGGTGTGTAGTTTGGAGCATCTGGTTCAAACTCACGAGTTCTTAAGGCCTCTTCAAATGTCTTTCCTTCTGTCATCAAGTCATAAACTGTGTCAGTCTGATCTCCGTTTGTAACGATTGTGTCGTTGCCTCTCACTCTAACTGGTGCATAAATGATAAGGCTTGGATCTTCTAGTTTTGCTGGGTCAAAGGCTTCAGTTCTAATGCCTTCTCCCTCTTCCACGAAAACTCTGTTTCTAGAATTCTCGCTTCTTCCCATAATAAAATATCCAGTGATGGCTTTTGTTCCATCTGGTGAAGTACCGATCACGATACCTCTTCCTGGATACGCATTGTTTGCAACTTCGTCAAATAATGATTTCATATTTTCCCTCCAAATTTGCGCAGAAAAAGACCGCCCGGGCTTTTTCTCCTTTTTTCTCTTCTTTGCCCAGGCGGTCGACTTCATTTTTCCGTGCTCCCTCGTGGTTTTTTCTCCACTTATCCGCCAGTCGCACGGAACTCTTTGTACTTTTATAATACATAACTTTACCCAAAAATACAAGCAATTTTATTATATTTTTGGTACATATATTTTACCCTATTTTATGCGAAAAAAGACACCTTTTAGTCCTCGTAAATCGGCTCAAAATCTTCCTTAGGATGTCCGCACATTGGGCATTTGTAGTCGTCTGGCATCTCTGCTTCTTTGTAAACATATCCGCAGATTTTACATCTCCAACCAACGATCTTTTTATCAGTTTTAATCTCCTGTTTTGGTTTAACATTTGCATGGTAATCCGCGTATGTAAGTGGTGCATTGTCACTCAACACTTTCATATCATCTAGCTCTGCAATAAACATAGTATGACTTCCCAAATCCATACTATCTACTACTTTGCCGCTAAGCACTGCACAAGATTGATATCCAAGATAAGGATTGCCATTCACATCAAGTTGAGGTGTTAGTGATTCAAACTTATTCACATCTCTTCCTGACTGGAAACCAAAGTGACTGATTGTTTCAAATGTACAAGTCTGATCCAAAAGAGTTAGTGCAAAAGTTCCACTCTCCTTAATCAATTCGCATGTGTAGTTTGCGTTGATACAGCAAATCGCAATTCTGTCTGGATTTGATGCTACCTGCATAGCAGTATTTGTTATACAAGCATTCATCTTATCACCCACAGTTGTGCCCAAAACAAAAACTCCATAACTTAGTTTGTATAACGCCTTGTTATCCATATTCATTTCCTCCGTTCGTTTAATGATTTCATTATAACATATTATGGAGACAAAAAATAACAAGGGTGCGCACTAACAATCGTTTGCACCCTCGTTATTTTTTGTCTCCCATTAGTTGTTTAATCCCTCTCTTTAAACCATCCACAGTAAGTGGATACATATCAATCTGTTCTCTAATTAGTCTCTCGGACTCCATCCAATAGGATGTGCTTGATAAGTCTCCGTGGAAGGATGGGTTTAGCCAAATGCTGTTTGGATATCTTTGTTTAAACCACTTGATCCACTCATGACCTGAAAGTCCGTTGTTTGGTCCGGAGTAATTTCCGTTTTTATCTAGGAACTCTTCAGGAGCCATTCCAGCATCTCCCACTATTATTACTTTGTAGTCTTTGCCGTAGTTTTTAAAAGCCCATGTGGTGTCTATCCAGTCTCCACTTATGCACTCAGGACTCTTATAAAGTTTTGCGTAAATGCAGTTGTGGAAATAGTAAGTCTTAACATCCTTAAAATGATTAGCCTTATCCACCGCCTGGAATAGTTCATTACAAAGCGACGAATATGGATACATTGAACCACCGCTATCAAACAAAAGCATAAGCTTTACCGAGTTCTTTCTAGGTTGTTCAAACTCCAACTTTAAATATCCACCTTGGTTGCAAGTGGAATCCACTGTCTTATCTATATCAAGTTCTGTTTTTGGCAAATCCATTTTGCGAGAATACTGCTTAAGTTGTCTGAACGCAACCTGGAATTGTCTCATCGTAAGTTTCTTGTCCTGTCTAAAGTCTTTGTATCTGCGCTCACCCAATACGGCAAAGGCAGTCTTCATTCCAGCCTTGTCACCTAGCTGAATACCACCAGCCACGTGACCGTTCTTTCCAAACTCAGAACCACCGCCAGTTCCTATCCAGTAGTTACCGCCGTTATGCTCTGTGTGCTGTTCACCGATACGCTCTCTAAACATTCGATGCACTTCCTTTGCCTCGCGCTTGGTTCGCATATCACGATACATTTCTGGGTTTGTCATCTTGGCATCTTTTTCATCGTTATGAAGCCATTTATTTATCTCATCTAGGTTTATCTTGTTCTCTTTAATGTTTTTAAAATACTCCAAAAATGCGCTGTCTAGTTTGTCGTAATCAGCCTCAGACTTAATTAGAACCGCGCGACAAAGATAATAAAAGTCTGTAAAATTAGAATGCGCAAGATCTTGGTCTAGCGCATCCATAAGACTCAACCACTCAGTAGTTGAGACATTTATTCCATTATCTTTTAGTGTATAGAAAAAACCTGAAAACATTTAACACTCTCTTTATTCGTTCATTTCTTTGACGAGCTCTTGGTCTTCGTCCTTTTTAATTAAAACGCCGAGGAATGGGAGTTCTTGCTGAATCTTGTCAGGGTCGCAACCGCCCACCATCAAAGCTCGTAGCCAATCAATCAGTTCAGATGTGCTAGGCTTCTTTCTAACATCTCTAATTCCTCTAATCCAATAGAAAGTCTCCATCGCTTTTTCTAGCAAGTGGTCTTCTAGGTTTTCAAAATGCGAGTAAACAATCTGACTCATCATGTCTTTGTCCGGGAATTCGATGTAGAAGAAAATACATCGACGAAGGAATGCGTCAGGCAGTTCCTTCTCGGCATTAGATGTAATGATAACTATAGGACGCTTGTTTGAAGGCCTCGCCCAACTTTCCAAGTTTAATGTAGTGACCGATGTCATCTACGCTCTCGCCGCCAAACTGGCTGTCATATAGTCTTTGAACAGTATCATAAACATAAAGACCATCTTGAGCCTTTGTCGTTGACTTAATGTTCCAAATATATAAATCTTTGCCTAGTGCTTTTGCCACAGCATCAGCTAGCATGGTTTTGCCAGTTCCTGGCTCACCCTTTATTAAAAGTGGCTTTTCAAGATGCATCGCCACATCTACTGCTGCCATTAACTCGTCACTAGCAATATATGTATCAGTTCCCGTAAACTTTGTTTTTCCCATATTTCTCCTCCGTACATTCGCTGATATAAGTATAACATATTTAAAAGAGCAGTTGCATTTTACTTTGCAACTGCCCTTTTACAGTAAAGGACCCTCAGACATAACATCTGAGGGCCTTTATTGTAAGAATTATTTCGAACTACAAAACATAATGCTTTGCATCAATTAACTCTTATAATCATTTAATTATTTTTTCTTAGATTTCTTAACTCCACTCCAAGCACCGAAGCCAGCTGTATTCCAAGCTCTTGCTCTTACG
>CADBBS010000046.1 GCA_902793045.1 uncultured Lachnospiraceae bacterium | reverse complement strand
ATATCGAATTGATTCCATCTTCAGAGAAGACGACATTCCAGACTACGAGCTTTATGATAACCACAGTTGCCCACTATGTGCAGCTGGCGAGCCTATCGAGGCATTGGTTAATGGTTATGGGTATTCAAAATTATAGAAGATACCCAATAAAAAATGCGGGTGCATATGCACCCGCATTTTTATTGCTGTTTTTTATGATTCAATTATTTCTTTATAAATATCCTGCTCAACTTCTTCATAAGAAACATCATATTTTATTCCATCTTTATACTTCACAAAACCTTCTGTCTCTTTAGTCTTAATCTTTAAAGTAGTTGGTTCAATAGGAAGCATGTCTTCATATTCCTTATAAGCATGAATATTTATGTTCTTTGATGCTAAATATTCATCAATTTCTGCTATTAACTCACTTGTCTCTTTTCTCTTAGATTCTTCTTGAACAAAATACATATTAATGGCATCTGTTCCATCTGCAAGTTTCTTATCTTCGGTAAATACATCGTGCAAATGATATTTTTCTCTAACATCAATCGATATGTCAAACAGAAATACTTTTTCCCCATTAATATCAACGGAGTATTTTAACCTACCATAGCAAAAAATACTTCCATTTTCATTTAGTTCACAAAGATCTCCACTATGCACCCAACCATCAACAATTATTTCATTCACCATTTCAGGTTTTCCATAATATCCATGCATATTCGCTGAAGACTTCGACCATAGTTCACCTCTATATCCTTTTCCATATGGAAGTTCATTACCTTCTTCATCAAATATGCCAACTTTTGCACCAGGCAAAGGCATACCAATATTGATTACCGGTAAATCACTTGTATTATCCATGTCTCTTTTAGCTACGCTTAATGGACCAAACACTTCAGAATATCCATATCCTGCGTAAACATCATGCTTTAATCCATTTTCTTTTAATACTCTATTTATATATGCCAAAATTCCTGGAGTAGTTCCTGCGCCTCCTATAATAAATGAATCTACCCATGACAAATCAATTTTCTTGCCACTTTTGTTTAACTCTTCTAAATCCCTAGCATATTTTTCCCATACAGGACCGGTTGTAATTGTAATATCTGGTTTATATTTCATAATTTGGTCATACCATATAGACATATCAACCCTTGGATCAAATATTATAGTTCCTCCAGTTAATAGAGGTGTCATCTGCAAACAATTAACAGACGTAGATGCGGTTGGCGGGAAACATGTTAACGTTCTTTTTCCTCTCTTGAATCTTAAACCAGTATTAATAAAACCAATTACTGAAGATAATGCCCCCTTATCTGTATCCATTGTTCCTTTAACCTCATTGCTTGTGGTCCCACTTGAAGTAGTAATAATTGCAATTCTATTTGGTGAATATGGTACTCGATATTCCCCTTTATATTTTCTTGCCAATTTCAAAACATCTTTTGTTTTAACATATCTATCTTCATTTGGAATATCACTCTTGTCTCCACTTATTTTTGTTTTAATCTTCGTAATCTGCTTAATTGGGAATTTCATACTATCTGTCGCTGAAGTGACAATAATGTGTTCAAATCTATCTTCAGAGAAAACATCCTTAACATTATCCCACATCATATCAAAAACAACCGCTACTTTTGACTCTTTTGTTTCTTCTTGAAGTGCTTCTTTTGTAATAGATAGTTTTTGAAAGTATGGTATAGCACCAATGGCATTTGACGCCAAAAATAAAGCCAAAGATTCTGGAGCAGCCGGAACATATAGCGATATATAATCTCCTTCTTCAACTCCTAATGCTTTTAAACCTTTTGCCCACGCAATTACATACTCTTTGAATTCTTTTCGAGATATGATTCTGCCAAAGTATTCAATTGCTGGTATTTCTTTTTCATTGTCCAAAAATTCTTCTACGACATCCCATACTGTTTTTTTCTTAATGATTTCCGGGTCAATAATAGGATTCTCCATATCGTAATATTTCATCCATGGTTGATCAATTGTTGCTAAGCCTGTTTTGTTTTGCATTATTTTTCTCCATTCTCATTTGATTTTACTTTTACTAATCTTTCAAGTTCTCTATAATCCACTTTACCAATTGGTGTTAAAGGAATCTTATCAACAAATAATATGTCATCCGGGATTGAGTACTCCTGAACTCCATTTCTACAGTGATTAATAATTTCATTTTTATTCAAATTGTTGTTGTTTTTATCCAAAACAACAAAACCTATAGGTATTTGGTCCATTTTATCTTTTTTCCCTATAACAGCACACTTCTTCACTCCATCTATTTTTAGTATTTCCTTTTCTATTTCTAGCGGGAAGACTTTGGCTCCGTTTTCTCTTATAATCATTCTTTTGATTCTTCCGTCTATAAAAAGAAAACCATCCTCATCCATATGACCATAATCTCCTGTATGAAGCCACTTTTTACCATCCTTGTGAGTTTTTATAATTTCTTCTGTTGCTTTTTCATTATTCAAATACCCTAGCATCACACCTGGACCATGAATACATATCTCTCCAATCTCCCCATACTTTAATTCTTTGTCTGTTGTTTCATCAAATACAGAAATAACAGTATTAATAAATGGTATTCCTACACTTCCCATCTTGCTAATAGTTTTTGACAAATTGACACAACTACCTGCTCCAGATTCTGTCATACCATAT
Organism: uncultured Lachnospiraceae bacterium; assembly: GCA_902793045.1. Taxonomy (GTDB): domain Bacteria; phylum Bacillota; class Clostridia; order Lachnospirales; family Lachnospiraceae; genus Eubacterium_G. The sequence goes on along the minus strand of CADBBS010000046.1, from coordinate 12,096 downwards.
CCATTGCAAATAACATTTTTACATCCGCATTTTTTTAAAAATAAATTTGTTTTCTTTTCGAGCGTTTCACTCATAGAATCCGCTCCAGAAATAGGCATCACCAATTTTGACAAATTACTTTTCTTTGCTTTACTTTGGATTACCTTTTCCCATACTGCGGGATTGCCTGCAATATGATTATATTTCCCTTTAACAATACTCTTTGAAATTTTTTCTGGATCATACATGCTAATACTACAAGTTACCCCTTGTGATAATGGTAAGTGAGTACTTACAATCATTACATATGCAATAAAAGGAGCTGAAACACACTGCCATATTTGACCTCTTTTTAATTCAGTTCCGTTTTTAGAATATTGTTCTGCAACCGAATTGATATTATTGTTTGACAGAACCACTCCTTTAGGTTCTCCAGTAGTTCCACCAGTATATTCTATTAGCGCCGGTTTATTACCACTCTCTTCTTGTAGTTCTAAATCATCACCACAAAGTTCATCTGATTTATTCATGAAATCGTTCCATTTATCAGCAGTTTTGTTTGCTTTTCTTTTTTCTTTTATTAAAAACAATAACTTACCCAGCAATGGCATTGAGTTAGAAAATTCCATTAAGATAACATTGTAATCATCTAAACTACAAAAAAATTTACACGTTTCATTAAAAATATTTAAAATGAAAATATTTTTAGAATTTGCTTTTTTAGTTAGTTTCAGCAACATACGTTTTGGCATTCTTGGATCAAGCATATTTGCTACTGCACCCAAATGATTCAAAGCATAAAATAAATATATCAATTCAGGAGTTGTTAGGGATACAATTGAAACAACATCTCCCTTTCTTATGCCTATTCTTTTTAATGAGTTTTCAATTTTATTTATGTTTGAAAACATTGTTTTATATGAGATTTTTTTACCAAAAAATTCAATAGCTATGTCGTTCTGATTTTTATTATTCTGTTCCCAAATATATTCATATGCACTTCCATTAAAAAGTGGTTGATTTATTAAGCCTTTAGAGTATTTTTTTAACCACGGTTTATCAATAGACGGATAACCTGTTAATCTCTTTTCTTGCATATTTATCGTTTCTCCTTAAAAACTTGTTTATTTATCCTGTTTTATTTACTCTAATATTTCTTCAACTCTTCCACTATGTGTCGTGTTTTAAGTATTCTGTTTTGTGAAAACAGTTTATTATTTCTTTTTATCAAAATCTATCTTTCTTATTTTGAAAGTGCCATAAGTTTTTTCGTCTCCCACTTTATAATATTTCTTCACAACAAAGCAGATTTCCTGTACTGCCCTATTTTTCAGCGAAGAAATATCTACTACTATTTTTTTCCAACCCTCCTGTTTATCGATTGATTCTGTTAAAATGGTTTCCGATTCAGGTGTTTTCATTTCTAAATCAATCATATTAAAATTCCCCTCTTCAAACAGTAGTTCAAAGGTTAGTTCTTTGTAGTCTTTTAAAGATACGGGTTCATCAAAGCGATAAAACATAGAAACAAAAGAAGGAATATCTACCATACTTGCATCGGGCTTAAAATTAAATTTTAACCCATCATCAAACCCCAAAATTACATTTGCAAAGTCTTCATAATCTACTGAAGCACATGGCCGTGCCTTTGGAAAATCAATCTTTTTCTTCCCAATATGTATTGTTCTTCTTCTATCAACGGTTGTTCCACCAATAACACCTGCAATAATACCTAATGCTCCACTGATTATTGCTGCAATAATAATATCACTCATTTTTCCATCCTTTAGTCTCCATTAATTAGTTTGCCTAACACTTCTTTAATTGTTATAGTTCAACACTTTTACCATCAGGACTAACAAATCCATTCTTTTCTTTTTTCAGTGATTCTAAATCACATTTTCCACTTGCGGCATTAAGTAAGAATTCTGTTCTGAATTTGAAAACTTTCGGTCTCTCTGAGGGCTTTAACTTTAGCATCTTTTCGTTTGCTTTCATTAATACCTTCTTCTCACTAGTACCTTCTTTTATTATGATATGAGCTGCAATTGTATTCTTTCCATCAACAATAGTATTTACAATTTCACACCTTCGAATTTCTTCTATCTCTAACAACTTATGTTTAGTTTTAAATAAATATACCCTTTCTCCTTTCTCATTCACAAATGATTGTGAAGTTCTTCCTAAAATAACAACTTTTCCATCATTCGCAACATATCCAATATCACCTGTGCAACACCAACGTTTTCCTGTTTTATCTACATAACAAAAATCAGCAGTTGCATCAGGTCGCATATAGTAATGCAACATTCTTGCCGGCGAAATGACTCTGATTTCTCCTAGATTGCCATACTTAACTTCGTTATCGTTGTCCATGTCAAAGGAAGAAATTGTGACACCTGGTAAAGGAATTCCAACATTTTCAATTCCACTATTATCACATTCATTTGGTGCAAGCGTGACTGTACCGCCTAGTTCGCATTGACCGTATCCTTTTCTTAAATAACACATACAATTATGATTCCTAAAGAACTGATTAATTTGCTTTTCCATATTTACACTTAGTGGTTCCCCACCGGAAAAGGCCATCTTAAGAAATGACAAATCTACTCGTTTCAATTCTCGACTAGTAATCGCATAATCCCACAAACTAGCTGTCCCTAGTACACCCATTGGCTTATACTTTTTTATTGCCTTTGCAAAATTTTCTTGACTGTATTGCGGTTCCAAAATCGCTGTCCATCCGAACAATAGTACACATAAGATTGAAAGCGACACACCTGTAGAAAACCAAATTGGTATTATTTGAAGAAAGGTGGTAGGATCTTCGGAGCCCATTACTGGGTACTCCATTCTTGCAGTTGCATTAATGCTATCATTCGTCAAAACAATTCCCTTTGAGGCTCCTGTAGTACCAGAAGAATAAACCATAACTAAAGGCATGTTTTTTTCATAAGGAATAGGTGTAATACTGTTTCTGTCATAACCGTTAGAGATAAACTCTCTCCATAAAGAATAATTATATGGTATCTTTTTTAGCATCTTATCTTTTTTCAAAGACAACAACGGCAAACTATTAGTAGCAGGAATAATAATTATATTTTTTATTTTTGTTTTTTCGATTACGCCAACAATGTAAGGGACCATTTTATCCATCACAAATAGATGCTCTGAATTCGTATCATTCAATCTATCTGCCTTTTGTTCTTTTGTAAAAAACGGATTGATAAAATTGGCCATCATCCCTAACTTACTACAAGCTAGGATTATGTATATCACTTCTGGGCAAGAAGAAACGCACATATTTACTACGTCTCCTTTTTTTAAACCAGTTGCGAGTAATGCCGCTGCACATTTATCAACCTCTAATCTCATTTTTTCATAACTTATTTTTACCCCAAAGTACTCTAGCGCTATCCTTTTTTTATTTCTTTCATTCTGAAATATTTCACTCCAAATTGTTTCTTGAGGTAATTCGATTTTTGAATCTTCTTTGTAATATTTTATCCATGGTTTATCAATGGATGGATATCCTGTTATTTCTTTCATAATTGTTTTTTCCTTTTTATAAATCGTTTTCAAGTTTTCTATAATCTACTTTTCCTGCTCCCGTTAATGGTAACTCATCAACAAACTCATAATATGTAGGTCTCGCATGTCTCGGTAGTTCTTTTTCACAAATACTTCTTAATGATTTTTCTACTTTCTTCTGATCTATGTTTGCTTCATCAATTGCCACAACTGCTTTTAATACTTGGTTTTCTCCTTGTGTCATTCCTACAACACAGCTATTAGTGACTCCATCACATTTGCCAAGCACTTCCTCTATCATAGAGAACAACTTTCCGTAAGTTATTTTCTTTCCAAAATAATTAATTGCATAATCGTTTATATAATCTTTATTATTTTCATATAGATATTCATATAAACTACACTCTGGAAATGTCGGATTCTTTGCTTCTTCGCTATAGTATTTTGTCCATAGTTTATCTATAGAAGGATAGCCTGTTAATATCTTTTTATGCATATTTATCACTCCTCATTAGAAACTTACTGTTTTATTATTTAATTCCGTTCTAAATAACTTACAATCTCCTCGCCTTTCTCTTCTAATCTTCTAAAATCATATTTACCGTTTGATGTATACGGAAGATCGGATACAAATTTGAAATATTTTGGTATTTCGTACTCCTTCATTTCATTCTTGCATTTATTCTCTATTTCTGTTCTAACTCCTTCTTCTTGATATCCTTCTTCCATGACTATAAATGCCATAGGAACATGTTCCTCTTCTCTGTCTCTCACTTGAATAGTCACACATTCTTTTACTGCGATATGTTCTGTTATTTTATCTTCAATAGTGTATGCAGAAATTTTAAATCCTCTTCTAACTATGACCCTTCTCATTCTTCCTTCTAAATATACAAAGCCATCTTCATCTATATATCCTAAATCTCCTGTATGAAGCCAAACTTTTCCATCTGGATGCATTTGCTTAACCGAAGATGCATCTTCTTCACTGTTGCCATACCTTAAAAACATCGTATCCGTCGAAGCGCATATCTCACCAACTTGTTTATATGGCAATTCCTTCTTATCATTAACATCCCATGCAACAATAACATCATTATATTTGGGTATTCCCACTGATCCGTAGTGGTTATGTTCTACAGAATTTACTGTTAAACATCCCCACCCTTCATTATTTCCATAACCGTTAATAACTGGAATCTTGAATATGTTTTCAAATTCTTTATTCTCTTCTACCGTTATTTTATCTCCACCAGAAATAAAACACTCCGCACTATTATTGAATTTCTTTTTTTCCTTTCTATTTACCTTCTCATAATGATCTCTTAAATATCTATAGTGAAAAGGCGCTGCCATGGAGACTGTGAATTTACCGATATATGACATAATTGCATCTGGCTCAAATGTAGGCGATAAAATCACTTTACAACCCAAGGCTAATGGATATAATATTGCATTTCCTATCGCATAAGCAATCCAAGGTGGTAATAGATCTAACAAGATTTTATGTTTCTGAATTGGCAAATCTGAGTAAGATAATTTCTTGACTGCAGACGAAGCGGAATAATTAGAATGTATGATTACTTTGGGTTTACCAGTAGTTCCACTTGACTGTATCATTATTGCAGGTTTTTCCCTATTATATTTTGATTCAATTGCATCTTTAGCATTTCTACTTAGTAGATCCTTAAAGAAAATATATTTCTGATTTTTTTGTATTCTAATGCCACTTTTCAATCTATAAAAGGCTCTAAACGGTGCTCCTAGCATTTCTACAGGCGATACTACATATACTTTTTTCACCCTATCAATTTGTTTTGTATTCTTTACTCTTTCAATCAACAAATCTAGAGCAATAATATACTTACAATTGTTTTGATCAATATATTCTTCTATCGTTGATTTACTCGCCCTAATATCAAACCATTTAGAAATCGCTCCTATTTTGTTTAAAGCAAGTAGTGAAATAATAGCCTCAGGAGTATTTGATAATCCAACTAGAATTACATCGCCCTCTCTGATACCATCTTCTGCAAAAGAGTTTGCAGCCTTGTCTACCATTTTCTTCAATTCGGCGTATGTAAACTCCTTTTTCATATAGGAGATTGCATGCCAATCCATATTATCTTTATTGGAATCAAAAACCATCCTATACATTGTTTGATTTGTATTCAATTCTCTAACTGGTTTTTTTTTGTAATACTTTTTCTGTGGTTTATCTATGGATGGATAGCCTGTACGTTCTTTCATGATTGTTTTCTCCTCGATATTTTGAATTGTTTATCTGAGTTTCCGTTTTTTAGTAAATCTTATTGCTTTTTACTCTTACGCATATACGCTATAATTATACGCTAATCAGTATTATTGTGCAACGATATACTATAGTACAATTAACGCATATTTATGGTTATTCAATACACATGTTCACCTAAAAAGCGTTAGGGGGTAATTATGAAAATATTAGACAAAATCACTGCCATGCGAGAAGAGCGTGGCTGGACTGAATACAGACTGGCTGAAGAGTCTGGTTTGACACAGTCCACTATTTCATCGTGGTACAGAAATAATACATATCCTTCCATTCCATCTTTGGAAAAGATATGTACAGCATTTGGAATATCACTCTCTCAGTTTTTCTTAGAAGATAAAGAATTTACTATTACACTAGATAATACTCAAATAGAGTTTTTAAAATCATTTGATAAACTGGAGAAAGAGCAAAAGAATAGATTATTACAATTTTTACAAAGTTTATAATTATAAAAGCGGGAACAGCTAAGCTGTTCCCGTTATCTTATTTTTTCTTTTGCCAGAGTCCATCCTTTATCGCGCGCTTCCAGTTTACAACTAACACCTTAGGACGTTTGCCTTTATGGTATTTCGTCTCTTCCGTGATGTACTTATTATTCATAAGATCATCTAGCGCCTTTTGGATGCGATCTCTTGATACTCCGCTATGCTCAGAAACATTTTCAATAGTCTTGTTATATGTTCCCATCTTACGACGTCTGCTTAACATAGATAAACTCCGTATACAATAACCTTTTTGTTTAGTTCTCTTAAATATTGTATAGCTAAATTAAAATGAGCATCGCCTGTGAAAATAATAAATACTTCTGGTGAACTATCCTTTGCCGCTTCCCTATAAATAGCATCAAGTATAATAAAATCTGTGAAGTCTTTGTCCACGCCTTCTTTTGTGCTGGCTGTGTGAACTACGTTTTTAGAAATTCGCTCCACTCTTGGAAGTTCATTTTCAATGCTTCCATTAAAGTCACCAAAAAACATAATCTTTTTAACATTGTATTCTTCTTTTAATTCTTCATACCATGATTCTACATTTGGTCTCATTGAAAATTTATTTTTGTAACCATAATACCAATGCTCAAAATCTACAAATACTACTGCCTCTGGCTTTCCACTATTCTTTTTTCCTAATCCAAAAATATGTATCTCCTCCTTTCCTTAAAAATCGTCCTCTGCAAAGGCCTTGGCCCCTACAAAAGTATATAAAAGGCCAGCCACCTAAGTAGCTAGCCATTTATTTTAATTATTTTGAAATCTCTTTGATTCTTCTGATAGCCTCGATAGTGTTTTCTCTACTACCAAATGCTGTGAGTCGGAAGTATCCTTCACCACTTGGTCCAAATCCTGAACCTGGAGTTCCAACGATGTTTGCTTTCTCTAGTAGGAAGTCAAAGAATTCCCAAGATGTCATGCCTTCAGGTGTCTCAAGCCAAGCGTATGGAGAGTTTACTCCGCCACTTACTTTGTAGCCGGCTTCTTTCAAGCCCTCTACTATAATCTTTGCATTTTCCATATAGCGAGCAACCATTTCCTTAGTCTGCTGTTTACCCTCTTCTGAGTAAACTGCCTCGCCAGCTCTCTGGATAATGTATGGTGCGCCGTTAAACTTAGTTCCGTGACGTCTTGCCCATAGAGCGTTCAAACTTGTTCCATCTGAATCTTTAAGTTCCTTAGGAACAACAGTAAATCCAAGACGAGTTCCTGTAAATCCAGCATTCTTTGAGAAAGATCTAATCTCGATAGCACAAGTCTTTGCACCGTCACACTCATAAATACTGTGAGGAACATCATCCTCTGTAATATATGCTTCATAAGCTGCGTCAAAAATAATGACAGCATTCTTTTCATTAGCATAATCAACCCACTTCTGCAAATCAGCCTTCTTGAAAGCTGCTCCTGTTGGGTTGTTTGGTGAACATAGATAAATAATATCTGGAGTTTCCTCTGGCAAATCTGGGCAGAAGTTATTTTCCTTTGTACAAGGCATGTAAATAACATTGCTCCACATTTCAGTATCAGCATCGTATGTGCCAGTTCTTCCATCCATTACGTTTGCATCCACATAAACTGGATAAACTGGATCGCACACTGCTATCTTATTGTCAACTGAGAAGATATCTCCAATATTTCCTGAGTCTGACTTTGCTCCGTCTGAGACAAAGACTTCATCAGGCGCTATATCAACACCTCTAGCCTTAAAATCGTTTTCTACAATTGCTTCGCGAAGGAATGCATAACCAAGATCTGGCGCATATCCATGGAATGTAGCTGGGTCTGCCATCTCATCTACTGCTTTGTGCATAGCATCAATAACTGCTGGTGCTAAAGCCTGAGTAACATCACCAATGCCAAGACTAATTACGTCTTTGTCTGGGTTTGCTTCTTTAAAAGCTGCTACTTTCTTTGCAATATTAGAAAACAAATAGCTTCCTGGTAATTTCAAATAATTATCATTAACTTTAAACATTTCAAATCCTCTTTCTTTTTTATTTACACAAATTTGGCGCCCATACGAGCGCCAAACATTTTATACATTAGCTAAGTATTTATCAATCTCCCAGTCAGTAACCTGTGAAGTATATTCCATCCACTCATCCATCTTAGCTGTAGTGTATTTCTTGAATGCGTCCTTACCCATAGTCTCTTTCATGAGTTCAGATTTCTTCATATACTTAACAGCGTTGTACAAGTTCTTTGGTAGCTGGATGATTCCTGCTTCTTCTCTCTCCTCATCTGTCATAGAGTAAATATCTCTCTGAACACTTGGTGGAGGTGTAAGACCCTTCTTAATTCCATCTAGACCAGCAGCCAAACATGCTGCAAATGCTAGATAAGGGTTACATGAGCAGTCCGGACAACGAAGTTCCACTCTAGTACCAGCTCCACGTGTTGCCGGAACTCTTACCAATGGACTTCTGTTAGTAGCTGACCATGCGATATATGTTGGAGCCTCGTATCCCGGCACCAATCTCTTATATGAGTTGACAATAGGGTTTGTGATAGCAGAAATTTCTTTCATATGCTCCATGATTCCTGCCACAAAACCGTAAGCAGTCTTGCTTAGTCCCATTTCGTCATCAGTATCTATAAATGCGTTCTTCTTTCCTTCAAACAATGACATGTTGATATGCATACCTGAACCGCAAACACCAAATACTGGCTTTGGCATAAATGATGCATAAAGTCCGTGTTTCTGAGCAACAGTCTTAACAGTAAGCTTGTATGTCATAATTCTATCTGCAGTAGTTAGAGCATCACCATATTTGAAGTTGATCTCGTGCTGTGCAGGAGCAACTTCGTGGTGAGATGCTTCAATCTCAAATCCTAACTCTTCTAATCTCAAGCAAATATCACGTCTAGCGTCTTCGCCCAAGTCTGTAGGACCCAGGTCAAAGTAACTACCATTCTCAAATGTATTTGTAGTAGGCTCGCCGTGCTCACCTGTATTAAATAGGAAGAACTCACATTCTGGGCCTACGTTAAATGAGTAGCCCATATCCTCTGCCTCTTTGATAGTCTTCTTCAAAATCTGGCGAGGGTCGTTTGCGAATGGTGTACCATCTGGTTTGTAAACATCACAGATAAGTCTAGCAACCTTTCCATAACCTTCTATAAAAGGTAGTATTACAAATGTATCGTAGTCGGGATAAAGGTACATATCAGACTCTTCAATTCTAGCAAAACCATCAATAGATGAGCCGTCAAACATAATCTCATTATCTAGTGCTTTCTCAATCTGACTTGATGGAATAGCTACATTTTTCATAGTTCCAAATAGGTCAGTGAACTGCATTCTAATGAAATCTACCTCTTCTTTTTTTACGATATCAAGAATCTCTTTCTTCGTATAACTCATAAAAATTCCTCCTATTATTTCCAATTTTTATACTATCAAATTAAAAACTCATCGTCAAATGACGAAATATTTATCAAATTTTGCAATATTGTTTGACTATACTTTGCTCATTGTTTATTATTGATTTATAACAATTTCGGAGTAGTTAAATGGGAACAAATAATAAAAGAAACAACATCATAGTCAAAATCATTCCAGGTCTTTTATTGATTTTGTTCTCTATTTTATTGTTTGTTTACTACCCTAAGGCTACTAGCAAAAGTCAGGTCAAGGAGACAACCACAAAATATATTCCAACTATCTCCGTTGATTTAAAAAAGACTAAACACGATAGCCTATTCAAAAATGTTAAACGTAATCCTAAAGCTAACAGAATAGCCCAGGAAAAGAAAACCAAAAAGAAGATTAATTTCAAATCTTCTGTGCCATATAAAGTGAAGATTAACCGTGTGGAAAACTTCGTTATGATATATGGCATCGACATTCATGGAAAATATAAAATTCCTTATAAATGCTTTATATGTTCATCGGCAGAGAATATTGAAAATACTTTGCTAGGTGACTACCGATTAAATGACCGTTATCGATGGCATCAAATGGTAGATGGCTCATACGCTCAATACGCTATTCGCTTCTACGACAAATTGATGCTTCACTCCGTTCCATACTTCAAACAGTCACCTGACTCTTTAGAAGTGGATGAGTATAATAAGTTAGGTCACTCTGCATCTCTTGGCTGTATTAGGATGCGTGTGTCTGATATCAAATGGATATACAAACACTGCAACTATGGCACTGAGATCAAGATTTATGATAAGAAAGGTGAAAAACCACCTATCCCATATGAGGAACCACAAAGACTTGATAAGAAAGATACCAAATCTTCTTGGGATCCTACAGATCCAGATAAAAAGAATCCTTGGAAAGAATAATTAAAACGTCCTACATAGGGCGTTTTATTTTGCCCTATTCTATTCCGCAAGCTTCCTTCGCCAAACTATCAGCCAATTCGTTATATTTATCACCAGTGTGTGCATCGACCTTTTCAAATGTTATGTCAACCGACTTTTTGCACTTGTCATAAAACTTCTTGTAAGCCTTTGTGCCTTTTTTATTTGCTTTCCATTCACCACTGCACCATTTACTTATTCCCAAATAGTCATGGTAAATAGTCAAATAACTAATCTTATTATCTACAGCAAACTCCATAGCCTTCATAGCGCCCTGGATTTCGCCAGCCACATTTCTCATATCTACTAGGTCTTCATCTTTAGAAGAGTCTTTCATTCGCAACTCTTCTCCCTTGTAGAACATAACAACGCCATAGCCAAATGTTCCGGTCGCCTCATTAAAACTTCCATCCACGTAAGCTACTGCTTTCACTGTGTTCGAATATGGCATATCTTCATCAGGTGCTTCTTCATTTGAAAGCGGACCATCTTGGCCCTGCACCTCATTTAAATTATCAAAAGTTAATTGTTGTCCAGACCAACCCATATAAGCATAGGCCTCAGCTTCACTCTTGAAACTCTTATAGAGCGCTCCTGGATATCCCTTAACGCTAGCCTCACACTCTTCCCAAGTTTCAAATACACCTGTGGTCTTTCCAACTTTAACTGCGTAATACTTTTTACTCATAATTCACCTCACACGCAAATTACTTTTAAATTAATCACGTACCTTAATGTGTGCTTCTCTTAGTTGCATCTCACTTACTTCGCCTGGCGCTCCACACATCATATCCTGAGCATTACCATTCATTGGGAATGGAATTACTTCACGGATACTTAACCATAATCTTCATGTCGTGGTTTCTGACAGCTCCTGATGAAAGTTCAACACCATTACATACAATATCGAACTGGTATGCAAGAATCTCTTCTGGATCCTTTGTCTCGAGCGCCTCTAATCCACCTTGTGGCATTGAGAATGGGTTATGTGTAAATATCATCTTCTTTGTCTCTGGGTCATATTCATACATTGGGAAGTCGTGAATATAACAGAACATAAACTTCTTATCTTCTATTAACTCTAGTCTTTCACCAAGTGCTGTACGAATCTCGCCTGCATAAAGTGATGCTTGCTTTTCTTTGTCCGCGATAAAGAAGATAGTATCCCCTACTTCCAAACCTGCAATCTCGCGAATCTCTTCTTTCATGTCGTCTGGAATAAATTTATCGATTGGTCCCTTGTATGACATATCTTCTTTCACTTCCAAATAACCAAGTCCGCCCATGCCAATGCTCTGTGCAAACTTAAGCAACTTCTCGTGGAAGCCCTTTGACATATCTGCGTGAACCTTTATAGCTCTAACAGTTTTTCCGTGGAATGGTTTAAATGTACATCTCTGGAAAAAGTCTGTTAAATCGATAATCTCTAGTGGGTTTCTCAAATCCGGCTTATCTGTACCGTATTTAAGCATA
>CADBBS010000045.1 GCA_902793045.1 uncultured Lachnospiraceae bacterium | reverse complement strand
TTTCTTCTGCTTTAACTGAAGTAGTCCAAACACGGAACCAGCTGGATCAGCTTCACTTGAGTAATTTGTGATAGCTTTATCTGCTCTATCATATGAAGCGCCTTTGTCATATGGATTCTTTGGCTCAGTTCCACCACCACCGTTTTCTGGTAGCACTCTCGTTACATGAGCATCTTTGGCTGGGTCAGCTTCATATTTAATAATGATAGGTGCATTTGGTCTATCAGTGTTCAACTGTTGAAGTTCTCTATCTGCAACACTTCCCTGCACCACATAAGCTGTCACACCTTGAATTGGGTTAAGATCGCCAGTAGTTGCTATATATGACATAAGATAAATAGACGATGGTGTGTCTTTAGCCTCACCTATTCTAATTGTTTTACAATTTGGAATATCAGCTAACGCAGCCTCTGCCATATAAACAACAGTTCCACTTATAACAAGTTCTGTTATGCCCGTACAACCAGCAAAAGCTCTAGCACCAATAAATGTATAGCAAATGCCTCTGGGGCAATCTCTTCTACAGGTATTTTATTATTATTGTAAATAATGTGAGTTGGTAAAACTAAATTAGTCTCGCTACCTGTATAACCATCAAGCCACAAAGATCCAATTCCACCGCCGTCATCGTAGAATGTGAAATGGAATCCATTCATCTCAATTTTAACTTGTTTAGTTTCAGCCTTTGAAGGTGCAGCAAACATAGTCACACACACAGCAATAGCCAAAACAAATACACTTAATCTTTTTAGTACTTGTTTCATAGTTGCTTCCTCCTATTTTTTGTCTACTATTATATCCGTACTTTTATATATGCTATTCTCAGGCACTACTCCACGAACCGGCGACAAAGGATAAATATTTGTATTTCTTCCAATGACTGTTCCTGGATTTAGCACTGAGTTACATCCAACTTCTACATAGTCACCAATCATAGCACCAAATTTCTTAAGGCCTGTCTCTATTTCTTCACCTTCATTTTTAACTACAACTAATGTCTTGTCTGATTTTACATTTGATGTGATAGATCCAGCTCCCATATGAGAATGAGTTCCTAAAATACTATCGCCTACATAATTGTAATGAGGTACTTGAACTGTATTAAACAAAACTACGTTCTTAAGTTCTGTAGAATTTCCTACCACGCAGTTCTTTCCAACTAAAACATTGCCTCTGATAAATGCGCCAGGTCTAACCTCTGTGTCTGCATCTATAATAAGAGGTCCATTAAGTGTTGCTGTCTTTGCAATCTTTACAGACTTATGAATCCAAATGTTTTCCTCTGGATGATCAAACTCGTCCGACAAAGTCTCACCAAGTTTGGTTACAAAATCACCAATCTCAGGCAACACTTCCCAAGGATATGTTTTTCCTTCAAACAAATCCTTTGCGATTGTCTCATTTAAATCATATAAATCTTTAATTGTTATAGCACTCATATCTTCTCCTATTTTAAATGGCGAGACAGAGTCCCGCCATAATTAATCTTATTCTACTGTTACTGACTTAGCTAGGTTTCTAGGTTTATCTACGTTAAATCCTTTTAGAACAGTTGTATAGTATGCAATAAGCTGCAAAGGAATAACTGTAACCATAGGCATAAGAACATCCTCTAATGCAGGAACTTCTATTAACTCATCATTTAGACCAGAGTTGAATTCTTCACCCTCTTTTGCAACAGTAATTGTAAATGCTCCACGAGATTTAACTTCAACTATATTGCTGACAGTTTTTTCTAGCAAAGCACTCTGAGTCGCAACACTAATAACTGGAACTCCGTCTTCTATTAGAGAAATAGTTCCGTGCTTCAACTCACCAGCCGCATAACTTTCTGAATGGATGTATGAAATTTCTTTCAACTTCAAAGATCCTTCCATACTTAGAGCATAGTCTAAACCTCTTCCAATATACATCAAACTCTGAGCTTTGATTAACTTAGAAGCAACTCTTTGACAATCGTGCTCACATTCCATTGTCTTTTCTATAACATCTGGAACTTTTGAAAGTTCCGCAGTAAGTCTCTTACACTCTTCCTCAGTAATCTCACCCTTAGCATAAGCAAGTTCGAATGCTAGCAAATACATAACTGACATCTGAACTGAGAATGCCTTTGTACTAGCAACAGAAATCTCTGGGCCAGCGTGTGTGTAGATTACCATGTCTGAATCTCTTGCAATTGATGATCCTTTCACATTTACAATACCTAATACTTTGGCGCCCTTTTCCTGTGCAAGTTTAAGCGCTGCCTTTGTATCAGCTGTTTCACCTGACTGTGAAATAACGATAACTAAATCATCAGGTGTGATAATAGGATCTCTATATCTAAACTCAGAAGCTATATCTACTGTAACTTCCACTCTTGCTAACTTTTCAATAACATACTTTCCAACTACACCAGCGTGCATAGCTGTACCGCATGCTACGATAAATAATTTTCTGTAACCTTTCAATTCTTCTAGTGTCAAACCACACTCTGAAATATCAGGCATACCGTCAATAATTCTAGGAGCAATTGTAGTCTTAACTGCGTCTGGCTGCTCGTGAATTTCTTTAAGCATAAAGTGCTCATATCCACCTTTTTCTGCAGCATCCATATCAAGGTCAGAAACTTGAACTTCTTTTTTAATAGGTTCTTTGTGCATTCCACAAAACTCAACTCTGTCCTCTTTAATAGTTGCAATTTCACCTTGCTCTAGAAGATAGTAATTCTTTGTGTACTGTAAAATGGCTGGAACGTCAGAAGCTATAAAGTTTTCTTCGTCGCCCACGCCTATGATAAGCGGACTATCTTTTCTTGCTGCAAAAATTCTATCTGGGAAGTCTTTAAAGATTATTCCAAGAGCATATGCTCCACGAACATCTTTTAAAGTTTTGATGATTGCATCAATTGGATCTCCCTCATAATAGTAATCCAATAGTTTTGCAACAGTCTCTGTATCAGTCTCGCTGTCAAAAGTATATCCCTTCTCAATAAGGAACTTCTTAATATCCTTATAGTTTTCAATGATACCATTGTGAACGATTGACACTCTCTTGTTTCCGTGAGGGTGTGAATTGATATCTGAAGGCTCACCGTGAGTAGCCCATCTAGTATGTCCAATACCAACGTGACCATCTGGTTTGTTTTGGTCCACAATCTCTTTTAGGTTTTTAAGTTCACCTTTAGCCTTCTCTACATGGATTTCGCCGTCTTCAAATACCGCAATACCCGCCGAATCGTATCCACGATACTCTAACTTCGACAAAGCATTCAAAAGTACTTCTGAACAATCTCTTTCACCGATGTATCCAACTATTCCACACATAATGTTTCTCCTTTATTTATAGAATTGTGCTACATAATTATAGTAGCCAATCATCTGTCCTGTATTATTTAAGTTTATAACATTGTTAAATCTTACTCGTATAAACTCATCTAACTTTTTCATATACTCATCTGAACTTAGTTTTCCTTGAGCCACAGCGTCTAGCCCCATCTCCCAACTAGCGGTAAGCTCTGGGTTTAGAAGCGATTTGATTGAGCCGTGTACCACGCCAAAGATCATCTCACCCAGCTGAGTTGGTCTAATAACCTGAGTCTTCTTATTGAGCTGCAAATATTTGATATTTGTGAGTTTCTTTATAATCTCAGCTCTAGTAGCACTCGTTCCAATACCGGAACCTTTTATCTGCGCTCTTAGGTCTTCGTCTTCTATCAGTTGACCAGCATTTTCCATGGCCAAAATAAGTGAGCCTGACGTGTATCTCTTTGGCGGTGTAGTCTCGCCTTCCTTAATGTCAAAACCACCCACTTCTAGCTCGTCGCCCTTAGATACATTATACAGTATTTTGAAGAATTCTTCATCTAAAGGTTCATCATTTTCATCTTCATTCTTTTTGGATTTTGGAACGCCAGAAATTTCCATATAACCTTTTTGAACCAAAATCTTAAAGTTTGCATTAAACTGCTCAGTAAAGTTTTCCCCGTCAAAGGTAGATGGCATCTCGCCCACTAAAGCAGCCTTCTTATAAATGGCTGGTGGATAGAAAATACTTAAAAATCTTCTAACGATAACCATATACACTTTTCTATTTAGTTCACTTTGCTTTCCTAGTCCACCTAATCCCTGGCCTGTAGGAATAATAGCGTAGTGATCAGTTATCTTTTTATCATTTACATACTTTGTGCTCTCTAAGCCTTCATACATTTTGTTATCCAAAATGTTTTTAGCAAATGCTGCACAAGGTGTGTATGAAAGTAACCCTTTTATGTTTCTATCAACTTGCTTTGCAACAGCTGTTGATATTACTCTTGCATCTGTTCTTGGATAAGTAACCAGTTTGCTCTCATATAGTTGCTGAACAACATTTAATGTGTCCGATGGACTAATCTTAAACATCTTTGAGCAATCGTTTTGAAGTTCCGCCAAATTGTAAAGTAAAGGCGGTTGCTTTTTCTCATCCTTAATATTAAGGCTTTTAACCTTCATCTTTAGTGGCTGGTTTTCTTCAATGCCGTTAATTAGTGCCACTGCAGATGTCTTTTCTTTAAAGCCGTTTTCTTTATATAGAAGTGGTGATTCAAAAAACTTAGAACCTTTCTTTGCCTTCCACTCTGTATCTACACTTCTATCACCAATATCTACATTTGCAATCACTCTATAAAAAGGTGTCTTTACGAAATCTCTAATCTCTCGTTCTCTTTGACAAATCATTCCGAGCACGCAAGTCATAACACGACCTACATTGATTGATTTCCACTTACCACCTTTTAAGTAATTGTTTACAGACTGACCATACTTAAGAGTCAAAAGCCTTGAGAAATTAATTCCCATTAAGTAATCTTCTTTTGCCCTAAGATATGCTGAGTCCGACAAATTGTTATATTCACTTAAATCTTTTGCTTCCTTAATTCCACGAAGAATTTCTTCTTCAGTTTGAGAGTCAATCCAAACACGTTTTTCTGTCTTTCCTTTGACGCCGGCGGCTTGAGCTACCAGTCTATAAATATACTCACCCTCTCGTCCAGAGTCAGTGCACACATAAATGGTATCCACATCATTACGAGTGAGGATACCTTTTACTATTTTAAACTGTTTCTTAACGCTACTGATTACTTCATATTTCCATTCATCTGGTATAAAAGGCAAATCCTTAAGATTCCACTTTTTATACTTTTCATCATATGCCTCTGGATAACTCATAGTGACAAGGTGTCCAACACACCATGTCACTATTGAATCATCACCTTCCATATATCCGTCGCGTTTAGAAATCTTTAATTTTAATGCCTTGGCAAACTCATTTGCCACACTAGGCTTTTCTGCAATATAGACTGTCTTTCCCATTATGCTTTACTTTTCTTTATATTACTCCATTTACCATATATTTTTTTCTTATTATCAAGTATATACGCTCTCGCTCTAACATAAACTTTTTTACTCTTCTTGATTTTTTTACTCTTTAATACATATTTTGATTTATATTTTGAATATGTTTTCTTTATAACCGCGCCTTTATTCTTTTTAGCTTTTTTATATTTTTTGTAAACTGCAATCTGATAACCCTTAGCACTTTTAATCTTTTTAAGTTTTACAGTACACTTAGAAGATTTCTTTGCTTTAGTTACCTTTTTGATTTTTACTTTTCCTGGTTTAGTTACAGGTTTAACAGGATCTTCATAAGGTATTTCTTCGACAGTTCCGTCCGAGAATACTTTACCTGCATCTTTATAATTTGCATTAGACAAATCAACCTTCATCATAGCCCTGATACCAGTTAGTTTCAAACTACTACCACCCTTTGGTTTCAAATAACCGTCAGTTGTTTGAATATCAACGCTTGGAACAAATGATATATCAAAATGTGATTTTGGCCATACTTCGCCATCAGTTCTAAGGTAATAATCTTCATAAATATTAGTAGCTCCATAATTCTTCTGCATCATAGCCCTTGCGTAATCAGATGCATTTGCTTTTCTAGAACAATCTAAACTACTATCTTCACTAAAACCATAATCCTTATTTTGAAGATCAATCATACTTGGAAGAAAGATATTATCCGTAACTGTTTCTTTTTCTTCTGTTTCTGTAATGTGGTTATAATTAGTAAACTCATTTTTTGTTGAGAGAATTGATTTTTTATCTCCTTCTGTAAACAAAATATTATACATATATTCATTCATATACTTTCTAACCAAAGATGTATTCCAAGTCACATGTTCATCACCATTATAGTAAAAGTAGCATTTATCATATTTTTGTCCCAAAAAATAATGAGATGCATCTAATAGTTCTTCTGACATCACTGTTGCAATATTATCTTTGACGTTCAACACTCTCCACTTTACTGGTGTGATTTCAAATGGATATATGTTATGTATTTTTTCTACAAAGTCACAGTAATCAGGATTGTATATTTTATTATCATAAACATAATCTTCGTCTCTAGTAAAATAATCCGAATCGGTAATCATTGTGTATTTTTTATTATTTAATGTCGTTGTTCGAATCCCATTTTCCCATTTATATATTGATGAATTGTTTAGTTTCGAAAAAACAGAGGCATTATGAGTAATTGATTTTTGTGGATAGCTTCCAAACCATATGCAATCCCAAGCCGTTGTACTTCCATGAGTTCTAGCATCTTCAGCCTTAACTAATTCTGTATTTAATAATGAAGTCAAGCTTAAAGAAACAATACAAAGTAAAACTATTATTTTTTTCATAATAACACCCTCCTTATTACAATTATTATATAAAAGCATAATGTTTACTTTGTGATAATTGTATTATCAGAACATTAAAATAAAATTAGAGAAATTAATTTTTTAATTAATCTCATCCAATGTCTGATTATATGAATCCATGAAATGTTCCATAAAGTATTCAACCTCTTCCATTTCCATATCATCAATAATCTTCTTTATAGAATCCTTCGCTTCTTTGAAGTCGTTGTTACCCATGTCCTCTTCTTCAAGGCACTTGATATACGCAGACAACTTATCAGCCGCCTTCACATACTTATAGTCAGGATCATCTTCCACACCCATAACTTTTTCGTACTCTGGCTGCATCTCTTCAGGTAGCTCTTTAATAAGTTTATTAACAGCAATGTCTTCAACCTTCTTATAAGAATCCCTGATTTCCGGTGCAAAGTACTTGATAGGTGTTGGCATATCACCAGTAATAATCTCAGCCGTATCGTGCATTATACCGATGACAGCAATACGCTCTGGGTCTAGGTCTTTGCCGAAGTATGTATTTCCAATAACCGCCAAAGCATGTGCAATAATAGCAACTTCCAAACTGTGCTCAGCAATATTCTCACTGTCCACAGTTCTCATAAGTCCCCAACGGTTAATATATTTCATTCTTGCAAGCATTCCATAAAAATTATTCATCTTATATACCTAAAAAATCCTTAACAATTTTTTCCATATCTTCTGTCTCGCATTTTGTGTTATGTCTAATCTCAGCGTTTCTGATTTCCTCAATAGCATTTGGAATCTTGATGTTTCCAATTCTTGATAGTTCATCTACCAACTCGAAATCTTCACCTGAATTATATTTTGGATCAATAGCATTCATTACCGCTCTTGTAAACTTAAATGGGCTAGCTGTTGATGCGATAACTGTCGCTTTATTATCACCAGTTTCTGCCACATACTTTTCATACACGCATCTAGCAACAGATGTGTGAGTATCCATAATGTAGCCTGTATCTTCATAAATCTTCTTAATAGTCTGAGCTGTCTCTTCTTCCGATGCAAACTTACCAACGAAGTCATTTAGCTTTGCTCTCATATCATCAGTAATATTGTAAACACCAGTCTCAGATAGATTTGCCATTAACTCTTTATTCTTATTAGCATCATCACCTGCTATGTGATAGATAAGTCTTTCAAGGTTACTTGAAATCAAAATATCCATAGATGGAGATGTTGTTAAAATAAACTCACGGTTTTTATCATACTCTCCTGTGTTAAAGAAATCATACAAAACTTTGTTTTCGTTTGATGCGCAAACTAGTTTGTCGATTGGAGTTCCAATATTCTTTGCATAGTAAGCAGCAAGAATATTTCCAAAGTTTCCAGTTGGAACTACCACGTTAATCTTCTCGCCGTCTTCTATCTTACCTTCCGCCAAAAGTTTAGCGTATGAGTAAACATAGTATGCAACCTGTGGAATAAGTCTTCCAATGTTAATAGAGTTGGCTGATGAGAACTGGAATCCCTTTTCGTCCATTTCTTTTTCTAACTCTTTATTGTTGAATATATTTTTAACACCTGTCTGGGCCTCGTCAAAGTTACCCTTGATAGCCACTACATGAGTGTTATCACCTTTTTGTGTAACCATCTGCTTTTCCTGGATTGGACTAACACCGCCATCAGGATAGAAAACAACTATCTTTGTTCCCTCTACCCCTGCAAAACCAGCCAGTGCTGCTTTACCTGTATCTCCTGATGTAGCTGTAAGAATTACAATGTCATTCTCCACTCCATTTTTCTTTGCCGATGTCGTTAGAAGATGTGGCAAAATTTGAAGTGCCATATCTTTAAACGCAATAGTTGGTCCATGGAAAAGTTCCAAGTGATATGGATCTTTAACCTGTGCTAGAGGTGCAATCTCTTCTGTGTCAAACTTCTCGTCATAAGCTTTCTCTATACAGTTCTTAAGTTCTTCCTCTGTAAAATCTGTATAGAAAAGTTTCAACACTTCATAAGCAAGCTCTTGGTAAGTCATCTTTGAAAGTTCTTCCATAGACTTATCAAGCTCTGGCAACTCAATTGGCACAAACAAACCGCCATCGTCAGCTAAACCTTTAAGTATAGCCTCAGATGCTTTTAGTGCTCCATCTTCACTTCTTGTACTTTTGTATAATATCTCTTTCATAATTTCCTCTTACTTTTCGTTAATATAATTTACTAATCCACCCTTAGTAATTATGTTTTGCATAAACTCAGGGAATGGCTGACCTTTAAACTCAGCACCAGTAGTCTTGTTCACAATAACACCTGTGTCAAAGTCTACTTCTACTTCGTCGCCATCGCTTATTCCTGCCGCAGCCTCTGGGCACTCAATAATAGGAAGTCCAATGTTAATAGCATTTCTATAAAAGATTCTAGCGAATGTGTCTGCTATTACACAGCTAACTCCACAAGCCTTAATAGAAATAGGTGCATGCTCTCTAGAAGATCCACAGCCGAAGTTCTTATCAGCCACGATAATATCTCCCTCGCTCACCTTACTAGCAAACTCTTTATCAATATCTTCCATACAGTGACTAGCTAGCGCCTTTGGGTCTGGGTCATTTAAGTATCTAGCTGGAATAATTACATCTGTATCTACGTTATCTCCAAATTTAAAAACTTTACCTTCTGCTTTCATAGTATCCTCCTATAGTCCAAGTTCTGCTGGTCCTGAAATCTTACCAGTGATTGCACTAGCTGCAGCAACAGCTGGTGAAGAAAGATAAACTTCTGATTCAGGATCACCCATACGTCCTACAAAGTTTCTGTTTGTAGTAGCAACGGCTCTCTCACCCTTAGCAAGAATTCCCATATGTCCACCCAAACAAGGTCCACATGTAGGTGTGCTCACTGCACATCCAGCCTTGATAAATGTTGTCATAATTCCCTCTTCAATACATTGTAGATAAATGTCTTGAGTTGCTGGGAACACGATACATCTCACTCCGTCAGCCACTTTTCTTCCTTCAAAGATTTTGGCAGCCTCGCGCATATCTTGGATACGACCGTTTGTACATGAACCAATAACTACTTGGTCTATTTTTATATCATCTATCTCATCGATAGTGTGTGTATTTTCTGGCAAATGTGGGAATGAAACTGTAGACTTCACTTCGCTTAAATCAATTGTGTATTCTTCCACATACTCTGCGTCTTCGTCCGGTTCAAAAACTGTGTATTCTTTGTCGGAGTGTTCTTCCATATATTCGATAGTTTTATCGTCCACGACAAAGAT
>CADBBS010000044.1 GCA_902793045.1 uncultured Lachnospiraceae bacterium | reverse complement strand
CATAACATGCAAGATGTTAAGTAGCTGTCTCTTGTACTCGTGCAAACGCTTAACCTGAACGTCAAAGATTGAGTTAGTATCAACCTCGATGCCGTTGTGTTTCTTAATGTATTTAGCAAGGCGTTTCTTGTTCGCCTTTTTAATCTTCATAAACTCTTTCTGAGCCTCGCGGTCATCAGCATACTTGGCGATTCCCTTTATCTTAGAAAGATCTGTAATCCATTTGTCGCCCACTTTGTCTGTAACCCAGTCAGCAAGTAATGGGTTAGCGTGTAGCAAGAAACGACGCTGAGTAATTCCATTTGTCTTGTTGTTGAACTTCTCTGGCCACATGTCGTAGAAGTCTTTTAGTTCTTCCTTCTCCAAGATTTCAGTATGAAGCTTAGCCACACCGTTTACTGAGAATGCTGCACAAATAGCTAAGTGAGCCATACGTACCTGACCATCGTAAAGGATAGCCATGCGGTGCATCTTCTCCTCGTCTCCTGGGAACTTCTTCTCTATTTCTTCGCAGAAGCGACGGTTAATCTCTTCTACTATCTGATAACATCTAGGAAGTAGCTTTGAGAATAGGTCGATTGGCCACTTCTCAAGCGCCTCAGCCATAATTGTATGGTTTGTGTAAGCAACAGACTCAGTAGTGATCTTCCAAGCGTCATCCCACTCTAGACCATACTCGTCCATCAAAAGTCTCATAAGTTCTGCCACCGTAAGAGTTGGGTGTGTATCGTTCATCTGGAACACAACCTTCTTAGGTAGGTTCTTAAGACTCTTATGCTTTGTTAAATACTTCTTGATAGCTGTCTGAAGTGAAGCTGAAACGAAGAAGTACTGCTGCTTAAGTCTAAGTTCTTTGCCGGCGTAGTGATTATCGTTTGGATAAAGTACATCCGTGATAGTCTTAGCAAGGTTTTCCTGCTCTACAGCGGCAAGGTATGAACCTTTGTCGAACTCGTCCAAGTTGAAATGCTCAATTGGCTCTGCATCCCAGATACGAAGTGTATCAACTACATTGTTTCCGTAGCCCACGATAGGTAAGTCGTAAGGGACAGCATTTATAGCCTGATAATTTTCTTGAACGAAATAGTTTCTACCATCTTTATAGTCCACGCGCACAGTTCCGCCGAAGCGAACCTCGCAAGTGTACTCATCTCTTCTAATCTCTAATGGGTTTGCGTGCTTAAGCCAAGTCTCTGGAACTTCCTTCTGGAAACCGTCCTCAATCTCCTGCTTGAACATACCGTATTTATAGCGGATACCGCAGCCGTATGCTGGATAGTTTAGAGTAGCCAAACTATCTAGGAAACATGCAGCAAGTCTACCAAGACCACCGTTACCAAGGGCAGCATCTTCCTCCTGCTCCTCAAGCATGTTTAGATCAAATCCCATCTCGTCTATCGCTTCTTTAATCTCTTCTCTCTCGCAAAGATTTAGGATTGCGTTACCAAACGCTCTACCCATCAAGAATTCCATCGACAAATAATAAACAGTCTTTGCGTCTTCTTCGTCGAAGGCTTTCTGAGTAGCGATCCAGTCATCAATAATCGTATCTTTAACAGCAAGTCCCACGCACATATATTTGTGGCGGTCACTCACGTCCTCTAGATTCTTACGATATAACATACGCGCCATCTCATGCGCTCTGTTAATAAATCGCTCTTTGTATTGTTTCTTTTCTTTTGAATTCATAAAATACCTTTCCTCGCGTATTTCGGTTGAAATACATATATTTAATAAGAATTCTTCCTCACACAACGGTTTACATTATAACATATTTTGGGGCTATCTTTTAGTTCCAAATGTTACTTTTTCGCCGTTTATACTCCACTCTTTCTCGTCACCTACCACATCGTCGTAGATAACTTCCTGAGTCAAAGTCTCATTCTTAATCATATCCTCGTTCTTCTGAACAATCTCTTTGATCTTGTCATTGCCCTTTAGCGAGAATGTGATCTTATCCATAACATCATAGTCGTTATCCTTACGCATTGTCTGGATTTTTGAGATGATCTCACGAACGAATCCTTCTTCTATCAATTCAGGAGTTAAGTTTGTATCAAGTACAACAGTTATTCCATTGTCGCTCTCTGATACATAGCCCTCAACCTGAGCTGTAGAAATTAACAAGTCTTCTTCAGTAAGTTCAACATCGACACCGTCAAAGTTAAACTTCAAAGCGCCTTCACTCTGCAACTCTTCCATAGCCTTGTTGCCATCTAGCTCTTTCAAAGCACCCTGGATTTTACCAAGAACTTTACCGTACTTAGGACCAACAGTCTTAAGTTGTGGCTTGAACTCGTATGATGTAAAGTCGCTCACATCCTCTGTGAAAGTAACCTTCTTAACATTAAGCTCGTCTAAGATGATTTCTTTGTAGAAGTCGGATAGATCAAAGTCAGCCTTCACAAACATCTGGCCGATAGGCTGTCTGTTCTTGATGTTTGAAGCGTTTCGACATGAACGTCCCAAAACTACCACATCTAAAACCTTAGCCATAGCATCTTCTAGTTCAGTGTCAATCTGTGCCTCGTTTACTTCTGGGAAGTCACACAAATGAACTGAAATAGGAGCTGAATCATCCACACTGCGTACCAAGTTCTGGTAGATGTCCTCAGACATAAATGGAATCATTGGTGCTGCCGCTTTGGCAGTAGTCACAAGCGCTGTATACAAAGTCATATACGCATTGATCTTATCCTGTGGCATATCCTTCTGCCAGAATCTATCACGTGAACGTCTAACGTACCAGTTACTCATGTCATCGACGAAGTCATCCAAAGCCTTTCCAGCCTCTGGAATCTTGTAATCAGCCAAGCTCTCGTCCACAGTCTTAACCATAGTGTTCATACGAGATAGAAGCCATTTGTCCATGACGCTTAGGCTATCGTAGTCTAGTTTGTAATCGTTTGGATTGAATTGGTCAATCTCAGCATATAGCACATAGAAAGCGTAAGTGTTCCAAAGCGTACCAAGGAACTTTCTCTGGCCCTCCTGCACAATCTTTCCTGAGAACTTATTTGGAAGCCAAGGCGCAGAGTTAGTATAGAAATACCAACGGATAGCATCGGCGCCGTAAGTTTCGAGCGCTTCAAACGGGTCAACCGCATTGCCCTTTGACTTACTCATCTTCTGACCGTTCTCATCCTGCACCAAACCAAGAACGATAACATTCTCGTAAGGTGGCTTGTTAAATAGGATAGTTGATTCAGCAAGCAGTGTGTAGAACCAACCACGAGTCTGGTCCACAGCCTCAGAGATAAACTTCGCTGGGAACTGCTTCTCAAACACTTCTTTATTTTCAAATGGATAATGGTGCTGCGCAAATGGCATTGCTCCACTATCGAACCAACAGTCAATAACCTCAGGAACACGGTGCATCTCGCCAGCACACTCTGGACACTTCAAAGTCACATCGTCTATATATGGTCTGTGAAGTTCCACGTTGGCATCATCAGAGTTGCCTGAAAGTTCAGCCAATTCAGCGCGGCTTCCCACGCACTCTTGATGTCCGCAATCACACTCCCAAATGTTAAGCGGAGTACCCCAATATCTATTTCTACTGATTCCCCAGTCCTGAACATTCTCAAGCCAGTTTCCAAAACGGCCCTTGCCTATAGACTTTGGAATCCAATTTATCTTATTGTTGTTCGCAATCAAGTCATCCTTAACTTCAGTCATCTTGATAAACCATGACTCACGCGCATAGTAGATAAGTGGTGTATCACATCTCCAACAATGTGGATACTCGTGCTCAAACTTAGGCGCATCAAACAACTGTCCTCTCTCATCTAGCGCAACTAAGATGTCTTTGTCGGCGTCTTTTACAAACTTGCCAGCCGCTGGCGCATCCTCTAGCATCTTACCAGCCTCATCCACCATCTGAACAAATGGCAAATCGTACTTGCGACCTACGTTAGCATCGTCCTCACCAAAGGCAGGCGCGATATGTACTATACCAGTACCATCGCTCATCGTTACATAGTCATCGCATGTAACGTAGAAGCCTTCTTTGTGCTGTTTGTCTGCCACTTTCTTTGCGCAGTCAAACAATGGCTCGTAAGGTTTCTTCTCAAGGTCAGTACCCTTCATAGTCTCTAGCACTTCGTAAGGCTTCTCATCAGAATCCTCCTCCGCTAGTGATCCTAGCACTGTATCAAGAAGTGCCTCAGCCATATAGTATGTATATCCATCTTTAGCCCTAACTTTTACATATGTATCGTTAGGGTTTACACAAAGTGCAACGTTAGATGGAAGAGTCCATGGTGTTGTAGTCCAAGCAAGTAGCCAAGCGTCTTCGTCTGCACATTTAAAGCGAACAATAGCTGAACGCTCTTTAACCGTTTTGTAGCCCTGTGCTACCTCTTGCGCCGAAAGAGGTGTTCCACATCTAGGACAATAAGGAACAATCTTAAATCCTTTGTAAAGTAACTTCTTGTTCCAGATTTCCTTTAGCGCCCACCACTCAGACTCGATATAGTCGTTATCGTATGTGATATATGGGTTGTCCATATCAGCCCAGAAACCAACAGTTCCTGAGAAATCTTCCCACAATCCTTTGTACTGCCAAACAGACTCCTTACATTCCTTGATGAAAGGCTCCATTCCGTACTCTTCTATCTGATCTTTGCCATCAAGACCAAGTTTCTTTTCCACTTCCAACTCAACAGGAAGACCGTGAGTGTCCCAACCAGCTTTACGTGGCACAAACTCACCCTTCATAGTGTGGTAACGTGGAATCATATCCTTAATTACACGAGTAAGAACGTGACCAATATGTGGCTTACCATTGGCTGTAGGAGGTCCATCGTAAAAAGTATATGTCTCTCCTTCTTTTCTTTCGTCCATACTCTTCTGGAAAACGTCATTCTCTTCCCAGAACTTTACAGTTTCTTTCTCTCTGTCCACAAAATTTAAATTAGTGGAAACCTTCTTGTACATTTTTCTCTCCTCCTAAAATCTTAGGGTTTTCCTATTAAAAAAGCCCTCGTCCTGCAAAGGACGAAGGCAAACTTCGCTATACCACCTCATGCAGCATACTCAAGGAATCTCCTATTTATATGTGTCCCTATTTACGGTGGGAATCCGTCAGTGCCTACTTGATTTGGCTAACATTTAAACCCGCTATTCGGTTCAAAAGTTCAAACCTTTCGGACTGCAACTCCAGAGTGATATTCACTATACAACTACTCTTATTCGGCTCTCACCGCCCCGAATTCGCTTAAATTTCGCTTATATAGCTACTGTCTCTTTCATAGTCTTTAGTTATTAAGTTATACGCGTAAACACCGATAAATACTAATGTTTAACACCACACTATTTTAGTTGAATAACCCGCCAATGTCAACATTAAACACATAAAAAAGGCGAGCATTTCGCTCGCCTTTTTTTGGCCTTATGGCCTATCTAATAGTATCCATACTTCCTCATTTAGTGAAGTACATTTGGACTATCCGGTGCAAAGTCATCAATCTCTGTAAATGTAATATCTACATCAGAAATGATAGTTCCTGCTGGGAATCCACCAACACCTTCTGTGATTGATGTTGAATCACTATACTGTCCAAGATACTTAATATGCAATTGACTTCTTGATAGTCGCTCGCTAGTTGCATTTGTGAATGGATATACATTGAATGCACCTGGACAAATTACAATTGATGGATCAGCACCAGGGTTGTTAATGTATTTCTGTTTACTATATGTAAACTCAACGCTGTGCGAGTTACCACCTGTCTGTGAGTCAAAGTCATAAACTAAATCATGTCCTTCCATCAAGTATCCTTCACTCTGCTTAGCTGCACCGTTACCTTCAGTCTTGATTCTCATAATACCTGGCTTAGTAGTATTGTAAGTGATAGTCATTCTGTATTTTCTACCATCTTCCAATCTGTGATAAGCCTTCTGGTTAGCAAGTTTCATTTGAATACCCCAGTTCCAGTACCATCCATCTGTCTGGAATTCACCACCTGGATTATCTACTCTCACTTGCATCTCATCATTGGTATTACCCTTGTAGCTTGCTTGAGCTTGTTTTCCTGCCTCTTCCTCATTATAGTGAGATGAGTTATGGATTTTCCAATCTCCAACTACTACGTACTGACCTTCGTCAGCCTGTCCGCCATTCCATGAATCTGGAACTAATCTAAATCCAATGTATAAGTTAGCATTCCAACCATACTGAATCTGAGTGTTTCTATAGAATGGGTTCTGTGCCTGCTGCAAAATTGAATTATGCAAAATTTTGTTATACAAGTAGTCGTGAGATGTAACATTCTTACTCATACTATTTGTATAAAGAACATTTGCAATCTCTGCAACAGATGTATATGCTGTACTCTTACCATAGATAATAGTACCGTCTGTAGCTACCACAAATGGTCTTACCCAAAGTGTGTTAGCCATCTGTGCATTCATATTTCTCATTGTGAATGCGTAGTATGTATTATCTCTATCACCAGCCTTGTAGTCAGAAATGATAGCTTCATCTCCTGCTACATAACCGTAAGTAACGTTGTTTCCACCGTACTGTCTTAGTCCAGTATAAGTATACTGCTGACCTGTGATAGGTGTTTCATTTAGTAATGTATAACTAGCGTCTAGTACATTAGTACCTTCTTTGTCTTTAGTGTTTGTATCTATAGCATAGATAGTACCAACATCTCTAACTGTGTAAGTCTTACCACCAGCCTTAACTGTGTTTCCAGCCTTAGGTGCTCTACACATTGTTCTGTATGCTACATTATTCTTCTCTTCTGCTGTTGCATCGTCTGGATAGTTAGATCTAATTTGGAATCCTTCTACAGAAATCTCCGAACTGTACTTAACTCCTGCAGATACAGAAACTGTTGATTCTGGTCCAGTTGATTCTTCGTTTAGATAGAATCCAACTACCTTCACTGTATGAGTACCTGCATCTATATTGTTTATGATAGCGCTTGTTCCTGTAAGGTTACCCTTCTTCATATCGCCGTCTACATAAACTCTAAATACCTGTCCGGATGGAGTTAGTTCTCCAGGTGTCCAATCTACTCTAATGCTTCCTGGTACACCCGCTTGCTCTGTAGCTGTCACTCCTTCAGGAGCAACTACTCCACCAACTCTAAAGATTACTGTTACAAATTCATCACCTTTAGAGATTCTAACTTTATTATATCCAATATGTAGCCCGCCAGTTGATGTAGTATGGAATTGTACTAGTGTAGGAGCATAGTTATTAATTGGTCCTAAATCACTTGCAGTGTAATCAACTCCATTAATTGTAACTTTATCTGGTGAATTGAATAGTTTTGATTGATCACCCCATGTAACTTCTGCGTACTCATCACTATATGTATGAGGTTTATTCTGCCAGTTAGCTGCTTCTGCTCTCATATTATAAGATGACTCATCATCGTAAATAGCATAAGCTGCTGCCAATTTAGCTCCATCACTATCAGTAGTTTTAACATCGCTAATTGATGTATAGTTCAAGTCCTCATAGTTTCCTTTGCCATAAAGTAATCTTTCACCACGGCAAATCTCATTGCCTTCGCTATCGTTAGCAATAACAATCAATTTGTAAGATTTATCAGTATCTAACCATGCATTGTCCTTTGTCATATCTGCATGATCAATCCATGTATCTGTTGATCCCGCAGGAGGATTCTGATCACTCCAAACCCAACCTGCATTAGCTGATTTGGCTTCTTTTCCTGCTTTTACTTCTCCAATGTATGTCTTATATCCTGCTGCACCTGGCACTGCTTCCCAGTTAGCCCAAATACCGTAGTGTGTTTGTCCTCCTGATGTTAACTCTTGTCTATATGCTTTAGTAAATACAATGTGGCGCGCTTCTGTAGGTGCCTCCGTAGGTGTCTCTGTAGATGGTTCTTCACCTGCTTCAAAAACTGCTAATTCAAAAGGTGAAATACCATATGTAGTCGCATTTCCACTCAACTGAGTCGCAACTACTTTTACATAGCGAGCACTTGCATCTATGTTTTTAGTTAGTTTATCAATCGCTTTGTTATTTTCTAATCCAGATACTGATGCCACAGGTGTGTTACCATAAACACCATCTGCTCCAGCTGTATAAATATCGTAGGCCCTGGCATTGGAACCCTCCCAGCAAACCAATACTTTTCCTATGTCGTATACATCTCCTAGGTCAACAGCAAAGTATGTATTTTCAACATTTGGATCGGCTTGCCATCTAGTACCTTTGTTACCATCACAGATATTTGACGCTTGTCCCTCTCTAGTAGAACCTACTATAGGAGTTTTGTTTAATGCTAAGTTCTCTAATGTATTAATCTTAGCCACATACTCTCGAGTTTCCCTTTCTTCTGGAGTTAATCCAGGGATGGTAATTTCAACTTCTCCATAACCAGTTTTTTGATTGAACTCGTTATATGACTCAACAATAAATGTGTATGTTTCGCCTGGCTCAATTACAACCGTACTATCGTTTGACCTTATAACATTATCTACAGCAACCATTGGCTGAGTAGCCTGGGCATTAAAATCCCAGCCTCCTGTGTTAGGACCTTTTCCACTTGCTACTGACTCAAGATATGCGTATGCTTTTGTAGTTCCTGATGGATTTGTCCAACTAGCAAATATTTTCTTTGTATCTGCAATCTGTGACGTATTAGGTGTAATTGTAATATTTTCAACTACTGGTGGTTCATGTACTTCTTCAGCTTCCAACGTCAAAACATGATTTCCTGCTGCTAATGTCCATCCAGTAGTAACACAAAATTGATCTGAAGTTACTTCTGAAACTGTTCTTTCTGATAATACAGTATTACCAGCTTTAAGTGTAATTAAGTATTCCTTACTTGCATCTAAACCTGTCTTCTTATAAGCAACTTGTGTTAAATTAGGCTCATTTTGTGTGGAATTAGTTACGTCAATTGGTACACTATATGGGTTTGATGACTGTGTAACTGTAATATCAGCAGTATATGATGCATCCCAATTTCCCGCATATATAGCACAAATACCTTCTGAATTATATGCAGGTTCGTTTGCTCCACCTGCTTCAAACTCTCCATTGGCATTACGCCATAACCATCCACCATTTGTATCAATTGTAGAAGCCGGAGTATCATTTCCATCTTCATAATAAATATACATAGTTGCTTTCGCATTTCCCTGTGAATTGTTAACAATCAATTCATTATATTTTTCAGTAAATGCATCACAATGGAATATTATTCCTGCTCCTTGCGTATTATAATCAGATGCAGCTAATGTATCACCATTCAATGTAAATGTTCCAAAATCAGCATCTGCAAAAGTAATATACAAACCAACTTTTGTAGAAAAAGAAGTTTGGATATTAACTATACTTGCAGTTCCACTTGCTTTATAAAACTTAAACTTCTGAAGGTAAGCTGTTCCTGTACCATCAGCTCCTACCCAGCTTTCTTGCGTCCAGTCATGTGATGCTGCGTCAGCTTGGCTAGCATTAGTCCTAGCAGTGTATGTAGCAAAAGAGCTTATTAACAAAGCCATGATACATACGATAGCTATTATTCCTCTGTTTCTCTTCTTCATAATAAACT
>CADBBS010000043.1 GCA_902793045.1 uncultured Lachnospiraceae bacterium | reverse complement strand
GTAAAGGAAGGTAAATAACATGGGTGCATATTATACAGTTACCAGCGACAAAAGCAGATGGGTAGCATTTTTCCTATGCTTACTTTTCGGCTATTTAGGTATTCACAATTTTTATGTAGGAAAAATCTTCTGGGGATTAATCTATCTATTCACACTAGGCTTCTTCGGGATAGGCTGGGTGATAGATTTAATCAGATTACTACTTGGATCATTTAAAGATGGAGATGGAGTTCCATTGAGGGAATAATAAAAAAGCTCGAAAGAGCTTTTTTATTTTGCAAGTGTCCCAATAATTGTACAAGTCAAAATTTAAACTATAAACAATCAAGGGTTATGCTTGATCCTAAAGAGTATGTGTGATATACTAGTTTTGATTTAGTAGAGGTGAAATATGAAGAAGACAGTTTGTGAATTATTTGCAGGAGTAGGCGGCTTTAGATGCGGCTTAAATTCCATTAGTAAAATTGAAGATACAAAGAAACCAGAAAAGTGGGACACTGTATGGTTTAGCCAATGGGAACCTGGCAAAAAAAGTCAGTGGGCTCATGGTTGTTATGTAGATAAATTTGGTCAGTCATTAGATAAAAATGGTAATGATACAACTAACATAGATATTGCACACGTAGACAAATCAACTATTCCAGACCACAACTTACTTGTAGGTGGATTTCCTTGCCAAGACTATTCTGTAGCTAGAGCATTAAAAGGAGAGAAAGGAATTCATGGCAAAAAAGGAGTTCTATGGTGGTCTATTAAAGATGTTATTGAAGAAAAAAAGCCACCTTTCATCTTACTAGAAAATGTAGACAGATTGTTAAAATCTCCTTCCAAACAAAGAGGAAGAGATTTTGGCGTAATGTTAGCTTGCTTAAATTTCAATGGATATTCAGTAGAGTGGAGAGTTCTTAATGCAGCAGAATATGGATATCAGCAAAGAAGACGTAGAACTTATATATTCGCTTACAGAGAGAACACTAACTATTATAAAAAGATGAATAAAGTTGAACCATATAATGTGATTCAATCAGAAGGATTCTTTGCAAAGAGTTTTCCTCTAGAAACATTTGAAGAAAAGAAGATAAAGGAAGCAGATTTGTCATTAGATATAGTAGATGTGTCTGATAACTTCAGCTTTGATTTTGAAAATTCGGGATATATGGTAGATGGAAAGATATACAGTGTTAAAACAACACCAGTTTACAAAGATCCAATTACACTAGGAGATATACTCCAAGACAATAGAACATCACTTGTAGATTCAAAGTATTATATAGATAAAGAAAAATTGTATTATACATATGAAGATATTACACACAGTGACGAGACAAAAGAGGAACTTCCAAAAGAGAGTCGACAGACATGGCAGTACTTAAAAGGTGCAAAGAAAAAACTCAGAACTGCAGCTAATGGACATCAATATGTTTTCTCTGAAGGTCCAATCTCGATGATAGATGAATGGGATGTACCAGCAAGAACAATGCTCACATCAGAAGGTAGCTTCAATAGAAGCACCCACATCGTAAGAGACAAGATGACGAAACAAATTAGACTGCTCACTCCAATTGAAACAGAAAGAATTCAAGGATTTCCGGATGATTGGACAAAAGATTGTTTTATAGATGGGGAAGTAGTTCCAATGCCAGAGAGAACTAGATATTTCTGTATGGGAAATGCATTGGTTGTTGATTTGATTAAACAAATGGAAAAGCAATTAAGCAAAATATTTAATAGTGAAAAATAGTTCAATTGCATTTTAACCTATATCAAATAGATGATTAAGAAGTTTAGTTAACATCTAGACCTATTAACCATGTTGGAACGGGAATCAAATTAATATATTCACTAATAACTTTGTTTGCGCTGTCATAATTAACCGTGTTACTGCTAATCATATCTTTCAATGTTCCGGTTGCGGTAATATAGATATAAAAGTCTATACCAGGATTGTTATTGGCATGTAGTAACCTAAATAAATCTCTGTATATTAGTGCCCAGTTACCAAATTGCAATTCACCAACCATTGTTAGTTTTTTCTTTTCAACGTGATAGTCTGTATTTTTTGTACGGGCTTTTTGAGAAAGGCGAATTATTTCTCTTTTCCATTCATTTTTACTGTATGATTTAAGCTTTGTGTGCAAATCTAAAATTTTTTCATTGCCGTTCAAAATGCCAACTGAACCTAGATAGTAGTTGTATATATTTGACAAATTATAATTATTATCATATATAGAAAAGTCAAAGCCTTTTTTTGTATAATGAAGGAAATAGCCATTTTCTGCATAAGTCTCTGTATTGATATCTTCGATTTTGGTAAGAGCTTCGCGCAAAACCTCATTTAAACTAGATGCAGTAATACCAGGGTATGACCCCTTAAGTTTTGTTTTGCGAGTAGTAGTTTCTACGTAGTATTCTCCTGATAGTACGTCAGTCAAATCCTTTTTTAATTTTTTTCTAGAATTTAGAATTATTTTTCCATTATTAAAAAACTCCTCTTGAGCTATTTTAAAAGTATATTTTTTATTTTTGTTCATTAAGTATATCCTCCTTACAGTGTTATATCTAATTGTGAAAGAATATAATTATTGTTGAACCAGAAACATTGCTTAGGATAATAATCGCCATTTGGAAGCATGTCAACATCATTTTGATTTCTAGCATGAGGTCTGACATGACAAATGTTATTATCTGATGATTTCGGAAAATTATTTGTTAGTCTGCCATTCACCTCGCTTATGTGCAGACCTTTTTTTAGAACGTTTACTGTTTCCGTCCAAACTTTTTTTACATTACCGTTCAAGTCATCATATGGAATATTCCAGAATTGGCATCCCTTTAGTCTTAATATTCCCTGATTATCATACTTATAAACAACGAAGAAGAAACGAGTGTCTGCTAGGTAGTTTCTAAAAGTTGAGTCCTCCCAGTTTTCCTTAACAATCTCTGCAAATTTAAAATTAGGGAAAGACATATGCTCTCTGATTTTACCATTATTTTCAATTCTAATGGTTTTTACCACAATACCAGCTTTTTCAAATTCTGAAGTTTTGTTTCCTTTGATTCCTAGTATTCTATATGCAATTAAAGATCCTAAATTTTTTGGTTTTGTATCAGAATCAATATCAAATTTTTTACACAACTCTTCCACAGAATAGTCTTTGTACTTTGATATTTTGTTTTTAATGTAGTCCTCGAATGGAGTAGTCGTGGAAGACTTAATAATAGATTCATCATCTGAGTGTTCTTTCATAATATAATTATTTAGAACGTAAGACATATACGATGATTTGAAGGCAAAAGCTCTTGGCTTGGCCTTGATATCACTGTTTGGCTGTGGAGTCCTATCTGCCGAGGTGGCTGCCTTTGTGCAGGCTTCCAGATACAGAGTATCGGACCCAGATAATTCATGAGCCAATCCTTTTTCTACTTTTTCTTGAATTATTTTATAGTCATTTTTAATAATTTCTAAGTCCTGTTTTGGAGGAGAAAATAGATTAGCATATTGAATTCTGTAGCTCAGTCTATCTATATCCTTTTTCCATAAATAATGAATTAATAGTAGTAACTTAGATTTATTCCAAAAGTGGCTAGTTTCAAAAGACTCATCTATTAATGTCATATAATCAATCATAGTAAGTACAAGTCTTTCTTTTGCAGAGTAAGAACCATTTTTGTTTTTCTTAAAAGGAGTTACTTTTAGTTCAACACCTGCTATTGGAAAATCTGGGTCAGGACTATTATTAGGCTCGTAGTGAAAGAAGTGTTGCTCTATTAAATTACCTAAGCCACCCTTGAAACTTCTATCCTCAAAGTAACTAGAGGTAGACTCCTCGACATTGTTGCCTAAATCATCATTCAACACATCCTGAAATGATTTGTCTATTAAATTTTGTGAATATGATTCAATGCTTTTCGCATCTGTTTCATCATAATCTTTGTTTTTTAAATAATTCATTTATGCCACCTAAAAGAATTGTATCATTATGCAAATAATAAGTAAAACTGATTGTTGGTCAAAAAAGTTCTCATTTCCTCTGAAATTGAATGTTTTTTCTTTATATTAAATTGATTTGCTCCTTAATGGCAAATAATTTTCTACTTGTATATCCAGGAATGGCTGCTTGAGGTTTATCAATATATTCTTTCCCGTCTGATTTTTTATCATAACATCAAAGTTTTCTCTATCAAATATATAAAAAACTTGACCGTATACGGTTGCACCATAATTAAAGTGTAAGAAGACATCCATGGTTAAAAATCCATGACAAAATTAGACAAACTCATAAATAAAATCCTTACAGTACCCAAGGATATACGTTTTGGTGAGTTGAAAAAAGTATTAGAAAAGTATAGGTACATTTGCGAACAACCAAGAGGCGGAGGTAGTCATTGCACATTCAGAAAAGAAGGATGTGAACCAATTACAATTCCTAAACATAATCCAATCAAAAGGGTTTATGTAGAAATGGTTAAAAATATTACTATTTATTAAAATATAATAATATTTGCGATTATACGAAACTATGTTCGATAAATCAATGGTCTTAATAGAATTATTATTAAAACTATTGATTTTTTTGTATTATTTGTTATAATTTAATCATAGAGGTAGTAAAAATGATAAATAGTGAAAAAAAACGTTCATTAGCAGTGTCCTATAATATAAAGAAATACAGGAAGACATTAGATCTCAAACAAAGAGAATTGGCTGAAATGCTAAATGTAGCGTCCGCTACTGTCTCAAGTTGGGAACAAGGCATTAGCACTCCAGATTTAGATACAATTTTTGATTTGTGCAATATATTCAATCTTAGTGTGGAGGAGCTTGCTACAGTTCCACAGCCTGAAGAAGGGAATGAAAATTATCCAGAGGCTAAAGATGGAATTGAGGGAGAAATGGATCCGGCATTCTATGAAGAAACTGCTAGAATGGCTTATATGCTAGATTTATCTATAATTGAGAAAAAGCTTGTGATAGCATATCGGACAGCAGATAAACTAGATAAACGGCTATTTGAAAGAATTGGCAAAATATCAAAAGAGGTTTATTAATCTTTACATAGAAAGACAAATAAAAAGGACTAGCCATAAAAGACCAGCCCTAAGGAATGAAAATAATCACTCCAACGCAATTAGATTATATCATTCTTAGGGTATCCGGTCAATTTCGGGTGCCTTTTTTGTACCCAAAATTTCAAAAATGAAAGGGGATTAAGTATGTTATACAATCTAGTGGAAAAAATTGTAACTACTCTAAAAGAAAATAATGCAACTGATATAGTTGTAACAAATCACAAAAAGGGTTATTCGATTGAAATACAAGAACCATCCAAATTCATTCGATTAAGATTATATGATGAAAAGAAAGTAATAATAACTATTTTTTTAAATGGTTATGATAACTCTAGTTTTACATATTTTGTTGATATTCAAAATGATCCTACAAACAATTATCCTTATCATAAAGCGCTATATACTATCCATCCTATTATTGCTCCATTTGAAAATATCTCTTCAATATTGAGGACGTCTTATATTTTTAACAATAATATTGAAGACGATGATATGAAAGGCTTGATAAAAGAAATAAAAACTGCTGTACATCATGCTAGAGATATAGAACAGTGTGGCTTGGTTAAAAATATTATAAAGGATTATGACAATAAGGAATCGAATAAAGATACTAATGTAGAAGAGAAACCAAAAGAAACAGAAAATGAAAGCAAATATTATGATATTAATACTGCAAGGGAGACAGTTATAAAAGCAAAAGATTTTTTAGAATCTAAAATGGTTGGACAGGATGAATATATAAAAAACGTATGCTATCTACTTATGCAAATTCTAACTGGGAAAGATGTTGAAACATCATTTTTTATTGGAAAATCCGGGAGTGGAAAGACATATGCTTGGGAATTGTTATGCAGACATAATGAGAGCCCTCTAAAAGATATACTTGGCTATGAGCTTATCGATGCTTCTGTTCTGACTGCTGAAGGATATAAAGGATGTAATTTAAGTCAAACACTAACTAATTTTGACCAAAAAAAGAAAATGAAAAAATTCTTTGTTTTCATTGTTGATGAGTTTGACAAATTACTTATAAAGAAAGACCCTCGTGATTGGGATATGGAGTTGCAACAGAGTTTTTTACAAATACTATCACATGGGGAATTAAGAATAGAAAACGGTAATACTGTTTCTAATTATGATAAAAAGATTAGCTTTGAAGATGTGCCTGTTGTTTTGCTAGGAGCTTTTCAAAATTATGATTTTCAAACTAAGATGCCAGAAAAAAGAACTATTGGTTTTTTAGAAACTGAGGAATGCAAAGATTTGAATAATGATTCTAGCGAAAGCATAAGCGAAGAACTATTGAAGATGGGCGCAATGCCTGAATTGGTTGGCAGAATAACTCATTTTCACTTATTAAATGTTTTGGGCGAAGATGTTTTGCGAGACAAATTAAAAAAAGACATGTATGAAATGGCAGCAAAAATTAAAGAAGATTATAATGTGACATTAGAAATAAATAGCGATATTCCTAAACTTATTAAAATTGAAAGAGACTTTGGAGCTAGATCAATCAAAAACTGTTTGAACAAAATATTTGATGCTTCACTTATGTATGATGTTTCAGTTGCAGGAAAAGATTCCATAATATCCCTTGATGAAGATAATAAGATTATTCATTGGGAGATATAAGTTAGAAAGGAGATGGTAAATATGATTTATTTTACAAGTGATGTTCATTTAGGTCATGAAAGAGCTATTGAACATAATGAGCGTCCTTTTTCAAGTCTAGAAGAAATGAATGATGTGTTAATTGATAATATAAATAAAACTGTAGGAGAAAAGGATGAACTTTGGATTCTTGGGGATTTCGCTTTTAAAGTTAAAAGAGATGAAGTGCGAAAATTTAGAAACAGAATCAAGTGTAAACACGTTCATTTGGTAAATGGAAATCACGATAAAAACTACTCCAACGACGGTATTTTTGAAAGTGTTCAAGATTACAAGAAACTAAAAACTCAATATGGAAAGTTTATTTTATTTCATTATCCTATTTTAGAGTGGAATGCAGGACACTATGGAACGGTGCACTTACACGGACATATTCATTCAAGGGGTGAATACAATGCAGAGAACTTAAAGAAAAAGTATTGTGATCGTTTTCCTAATGGACATTTGGTAAAAAATAAAGAGTTGGGACTTAGAATATATGATGTGGGAGTGGATGCAAATGATTATAAGCCAATTAGTATTGAAGAGATTGCAGAAAAAATGAATTTGGTTAGAATTAAAAATGGAGAGAAATGATGAAATATACTCTAATGAGGAAAGATAATTGTTTGGCAACAGTTGAAATTGGTAATACAGGGCTAATTAAAGTATATGAAGTAGAAGAAAATAAAAAAGAACTATTACCTTTGTGCCAAACGAAAGACATTACAAATGAATTAAGAAAATGGTGGAAT
This sequence comes from uncultured Lachnospiraceae bacterium, assembly GCA_902793045.1. Taxonomy (GTDB): domain Bacteria; phylum Bacillota; class Clostridia; order Lachnospirales; family Lachnospiraceae; genus Eubacterium_G. The sequence continues at coordinate 2,173 of CADBBS010000043.1, read as the reverse complement.
GATAGAGCCATTCCTCTTACTCAGTGTGGAATACAAAATAACTTCAAGCCTAATGGTGCTGCTTTACCTAGTGAGTATTTACAAAAGAATCTAGGGCTAAGTCTTACAGATTATTATTGGGTAAATCCAATCGATAGTAACTTAACTTGGTCTCAAGTTAGTTTGTTTAGAAATGATTTCAATACAAAAAAGAATTTTGAAAAAGAAGAAAGCGAAGAGGGGAAGTTTAGCCCTAATGCATCTTTGCTTGGAAACTTGGAAAAATACTGGAATATTGATAAAAGTGGGAAAAGAGTATTGATTAAAGGTAATAGCGATAAACTATCGAGAGAAGCAATTAATGAGGTTATAGTATCTGAAATAAATAGACTTCAAGGGTATGATAACTATGTTACTTATAATCTGCTAGATGTTGATAATAGAATATACAAACTAGCATGTTCGTGCGAGGATTTCTCTGATGAAGACAATGAATTTATATCTGCCATCTCAGTTATAGAATCAAAGAAAAAAAGAAATGAAATAAATTATTTAGAGCATTTCAAAAATATTTGCGAAGAACATGGAATGGATAGAGGACAACTTCAATATGATTTGGATTATATGTTGTTTATGGACTTTATTATTTCCAACACAGATCGCCACTGGAATAATTTTGGAATAATTCGGGATGCTAAAACTCTAAAGTTTAAAAGACTTGCTCCTATATTTGATAGTGGCAATTCGTTTTTTGTGAAGGAAGTAGTTCCTAGAAGTTTAAAGGAAATAACGGGAATCGAAATTAATAGTATAAAAAAGACAGAAAAACAACAACTTGAGTTAATTGAGGATAAGACAATTATTGATATGTCTAAGATACCTTCAGGTTCATTTGTTTCTGAACAATATAGACGTGATGAAATAATGAATGAACAAGGGAAAGAGTTGATTAATGCGATAGCAGAAGCGTACGAGAAGAAAATTAAAATAGCCCAAAATGTTCAACAAGGAGATTTAAAATAAAATGATTTATATTACAGGAGATACACATAGAGATTTTAAAAGGGTGATAGATTTTTGTGAGAAGAATAATACTTCGAAAGAAGATATACTGGTAATATTAGGCGATGTCGGAATAAATTATTTTTTAAATGAAAACGACTATGAATTAAAAAAGATGTTATCTATGTTGCCTATTACCTTGTTCTGCTTACACGGGAACCATGAAGAGAGGCCTTTCAATACAATAGGATACGAAGAAACTGAGTGGCATGGGGCAATAGCATATATAGATCCAGAGTTTACTAATCAAGTTTTCGCCAAAGATGGGGAAATATATAATCTGAATGGCAAACGCTCTTTGGTTTTGGGTGGTGCTTATAGTGTGGATAAGTATTATAGAATAGCTAGTGGTTGGCATTGGTTTGAAAGTGAGCAACCGAACGCTGGAATAAAACAATATGTGGAAGAAAACTTAAGCAGACATGGTTGGGAAGTGGATATTGTTTTGTCTCATACATGTCCTTATGATGTTATGCCAAGACATCTGTTTTTGTCATCTATAGATCAAAGTACTGTAGATTATTCCACTGAAGAATGGCTACAGGAAATTGAAAATAAATTAAATTATAAGAAGTGGTATTTCGGACATTATCATGATTACTATGTTAATGGTAAATTTATTATGCTATATAATGATATAATAGATTTTAAATAATACTAATTATTATAATAGTTTTTGAGAGGAGATTACTTTGTTACAAATACTATTAGGTGATATAACTAAATTAAATAATTTCGAAGCAATAGTAAATGCAGCCAACACTACACTGCTAGGTGGTGGTGGAGTGGATGGTGCCATTCACCGCGCAGCTGGCCCAGCACTTTTAGAGGAGTGCAGAGGACTAGGCGGATGTGAACCTGGCCAGGCAAAAATCACTAGCGCTTATAACCTCCCATGCAAATATGTGATCCACACAGTTGGACCTATTTGGAGCGGAGGCGACTTTGGCGAAGCCGAGACATTAGCTTCATGCTATACAGAGTGCTTGGAGCTCGCCAAGAGAAAAGGAATCAGAACTATTGTATTTCCTTCTATATCTACAGGCGCGTATGGATATCCTGTTAGAGAAGCAGCCAAGATAGCGCTAAATACTTTTAGAAAGTTTTGGCAGGAAAACAAAGAGTGTTTTGA
>CADBBS010000042.1 GCA_902793045.1 uncultured Lachnospiraceae bacterium | reverse complement strand
TGAATAGAAAGATTCTTTCTGATTTCTTTTAATTCTTCTTCATTAGGTTTTCTGTATTCTAGGTTTTTAATGTCTATGTTTGCCATGTCCTCACCTCTGTTGTTTATTATAATATATTTATTATGGAGTGTGAACATTAGAATGGCATTAAAAAACCGGCTAGTTTCCCAGCCGGTTTTTAATTCTTTTCACTACTCGCTTTCACTAAATGTTATTTCTGTTTTATATCCCTCTTTTTCTGCAAAAGCTAAAAGTTTTTTAACCACAGACACAACCTGGGCATCTGCTGTCTTAAGTACACTTGAGTTCTTAATCTCTTTTTCAACTTTCTTTCTTGCTGCCGCCATTCCTGTCTTAGCATCTTCCTGAGTTCTCCAATTAAAAAGCGCTCCATTACTATTGTAGAAATCTAAACCTTTTTCTGGAAATGAAATATCTAGAATAGTCGAATGTGGTAGTACAACTTTAATTGTTCTTCCATCAATCACAGGGTTTACATTCTTTAATTCAACTCCTGCTCTTACCTCGGCCACGTATCTCATTGTATACTTTTTCTGGGTAATAAATGGAATATCACCCTCTTCAATTTTGATATCACCACTCATCGTTGAAATGCCCGTAGTTAATTCACTACATTTTCTTAGTTGCTCAGTAACCATGCCTTCTTCAATTTTTACAGTAAACATGCTTTTTCCAACAAACAATCCAGCAACAAAAGATACTACCATCACTAGTATTATTAGTATCGTAGAAAACTTTGATGATTTAACTTTTACAACTGTTTTTTCTTCAACTCTTTTTTCTTCATTCTTTTTTTCTTCGCTCATATCCGTACCTCCATATAGTTCTATTATAAATAAATATGTAATTTCATTCAATCACAATATTAAATTGAAAAAGCCTTTGATTGTTTATCATTTCAATCAAAGGCTAAATCAAATCATTTTTTAACATTGATTATTTTTTCTTCAAAACAATGTCGTTTTTAACATCCCCATATTTAGTCTTAATAAGCAAATGGTACTTGCTCTGTAGCTTTCTGAGTTCATATATTCTACCGCCAGACTTGAATGAAAGCGCATTTCCTGATTTGTTTACTTTACAATCTCCAGCCGCTTCATCTGTATTGTAATCTCCGTCATCTGAATACTCATCTGTTATGGTAAGTTTTACAGTCATGTAGTTATCTTCCACTACTACATCTGCCTCGGTATATTTTTCATATCCATCATTAGTTGTCTGTTTACCATTATATTTTCCATCGAAGCTTTCTTTAGAACATCCAACCAATACTCCCATCATACACATAACTACGGCTAAAACAAATAAAATTCTTCTCATAAATAATCCTCCTTTTTGTTGGGCCTCGAAAGAGGCCCACATTTGTTATTTTTCTTCCTTTAGGATTTGTCTTACCCTACGCTCAGATAGTCCCACTGCCTTAGCTATATCCTTCGTACTCATTTTTCCTTTGTTTTCCGCTACAAAGTTCCTGACGTACTCATTAGAAGCCGCGTCGCCTATGAGTTCAGACAATTCTTTGTATAATTGGCTATACTTTTCCTTGTTTTCGCTCATATCGACCTCCTCCGTATTCAATTTTACAGAAGTTTCTTTGCCATTATTATTCCAAATTTTCATCTGTAAATTTCCCTGCAGTATTTCCGTTTTGTTTCTCCTTTCAACAAACATTTAATTTGAAATCTACAAGTTCTCCTTTCCGGAACAATATAGTGAAAAGTTCCTATAATAGAACTTGTAAATTTTGCGAATTTTTCCTCTGTAATAGTCCTTGTAAATTTTGCGAATTAACAACACAAAAAAAGAGTGTCCGTAGACACTCTTTTGACACTAAATAATATTTTTTTGTACTACATATGTATAAACATATTATTTTACAATTACTTTAATCTTCTTACTATTCTTACCATTGTGTGCTTTTGCCCAGATATAGCATTTACCCTTTTTTCTAAATTTAACTTTGCCTGTCTTACGATTCACTTCTGCTATCTTCTTATTAGACGAATACCAGCGAATGTATGTTGACAACTTAGGTACACCATCTGCTGTTATCTTTGCTTTAAGTTTCTTAGTTTTACCGGTCTTTCCCGTCAATTTTGTCTTGCTTGTTGTTACCTTTGTAGCATTACCTAATGTTGATGGTTTGGCAACTGCCCATACTGGGTAGCTCTTTTTAACAATGATCTTTCCCTTACCGGTACTTTTTGGCATTATTATCGTATTTATACACTACATAACTTTTTGCTTTTCTAACTCTGTCCCAGGACAAGAACATATTCTTTCCACTATTAGTAGGACGCAAATATAAGTTTTGTATTTTGTTCTTCTTTTTATTGCTTATAGACACTGCAGGTGAAACATAAAGTTTATCACCCTTTACCTTTACGGTTACTTGGTTGTTATAGATATAGTAGGATTTTGAAAAAACAAGATTTTTATCCGCTTTATCGGATAGTTGAAAATTAACCTTTCCTTTTGCTCCTGTAAGATTGAGTCCAGCTTTACCGTCTTTAAGATTAACTGTCCCTGTCGTAATTCCACTAACCCACACTTCTCTTTTTAATTTAGGCATATAGCCTCCAAATGAATAATCGCACGTTGTTCTTCATCATCTGAAAAGAAAACTTTTGATGCCAAATTCGTATTAACATACATTGTATGTTTACTATCAACAAATTTTTCTACAAAAAAGAGGTCCATTATCGTGCCATCCGTTCTGCTAAAGGTAAAGCTGTTGCTTTTAGGAACAACCAATTCGGTTTGCCCTGTGCTCTCAGGATATCCATCATCGTAATCTTCTAATTTATATACTTTCATATCCCCTGCATATTCATCATTGTTAAAAAAAGGATCTTTGAAATCAATATATTTTTCTTCAGTATTCTCCAAATGTAGCCCGCTCGGATCTAAAATCAAAAAACGCGATCTATCAGCCATTGAAGCATTCACTTTTACTATTCCAGTCATTATATTCGTAAAACACAAAACTCCACAAATTACCAATGTTATAAATCTTTTGTTCACAATACAATACCTCCGAATATAAGTATACTACATTTACCATTCACAAACATAACAATACCTTTATCTCATAGTTAGTTATTTTTTATTATGCATTATAACTTATGGGGTAGCCCCCATGTCAAGCACCTTAATACTACAAATTTAATATCCAACATAAAAAGGCACTGGCATTATGCCAGTGCCTTTTGCTTCATTGTTTATTATTATTTTACTTTCTTCACACTACCCTTACTATAGTACTTCTTCTTTCCAACCTTTACGAAAGCCTTAACCTTGAAGTAATACTTCTTTCCAACTTTCTTAGTGTACTTTGTCTTCTTGGCTTTAAGAGTTTTAAGTTTCTTTAGTTTGCCTTTCTTCTTTCCGCCATAAACTACGTATCCTTCAGCGCCCTTTACTTTATTCCAAGTAACTTTCGCCTTTTTACCTTTTCTCTTAACCTTAAATGAAGGTTTCTTAAGAGTTAGTTTCTTAGATACATATGTGAATGGTGAATATGTTTTAGCATTTCCATTCTTTACAAATGTTCTGATTCCAAATTTGTATTTAACTCCTGGTTTTATTTTCTTAACTGTGTAAGTGTTTACATCACCAGTAAGCGTCTTTAGAACTTTGAATTTTCCGCCAGCTATACTTACCTGGATTTCAACGCCGTCCACTAGGCCGTTGTTGTACCAGTCTAGGTAGATGCCTGTTGCGCCTTTCTTTGACGCGGTTAGCATATCCACATAATTGTTGTGAGTGTTCTTCCACTCTGCCTCTAGGTAATTCACTCTGTTCTTCAACCATGTTTGCAAAAGATTTACGCTTTCATTAAATGTGGCAGGCTGTGGATCTAGTTCTAGTCCCTTAGGGTTGTCGCAAATTGAATAACGTTTCGTCAAACTCCATCCTGCTCCACCTTGATCTACGCTGGCATAGTTTCTAGCAAATGAAGCTCCGTACTCTGTAGTGAGCTGACTGATTTGGCTCTTGCCCAAAGAATTGTCAGCGTACATATTCTGAATTCTGTTCTTCATCTGAGAAAGTCTGGCTTTGACCTTTGCCACAAACTCATCACTCTCCATCAAGAAGCCGAACCACTTCATTTCTGTACAGTGTAGGTTTTTGTAGCTGTCGTTTCCGTCGTAGTAGGCTTTGTAGAAGTACTTTGACGCATTGCCCGAAGACAAATCGATATCCCATATAGGGCCTGCGTACATCTTGCCGTCTTTGCAGAAGAATCTAGTTGAACTGTAATTAAAGTCGACCGCTTTAAAGATTTCGCAAACTATATAGAAATTCACAAATGAATCCACATCTATATACTTGCTATACTCTGACATGCGGTTTGTTTTCATAGCATCTTCCGCTCTGTTTATAACTGCATTTGCATTATCAAGTTGCTCCTTTGTAGGAACTTCTGGAACGTTGAACGCAAATCTGATGCCTGCTTTAGACTTTGTATATGTGACATCTGATTCATAGCGCTCGCGCTCGATCTCAATCATAAAATCTTTTGTTTCTTCGTCATCGCCAATGTCTACTTTATTTGGACCAGCTTCAATAGGCTCAGTTACCAAATAGTTTCCTTGCAAAGCACCGTTGTAGTAAATGTCACAAAAATGACTTTGGCTTACATAAGGAACGCCCATAGCTGTCGCTAGGTCAAATCCCAACTTGTTTCTCATCATTGTTTTGTCGAAGGCATTCGCTAGCACATTCCAACTCTTTCCTTCGTCCATTCCGAACAAAGCGTACTTCTTGTTTAGTTTGATTTTGAATGGTTTTTTCTCAGCCTTTGATGTGGAATTTCCGCGCAATTTAACTTTTGAGGAAGCGTCCGTTTTCACAACTGTTCCTTCTTTGTCTACTGCTTCCACTGTGGCTGGAACATACTCCTTCTGCAAATTCTTAAGCGCTGTATCGCTTGTGATATAAATTCTATCGATATCACCTGCATCGTAAGCACTTACACTCATAAAAAGCCCAGATGCCCATGTTAGGGCACCTAGACTCATTACAATAATAGCTATTTTAATTATTTTTTTCATTTTTTCTCCTATTATGGAACTTGTTTTCCAGCGAATTTACCATTTCAAATCAATAGTAAATCTCTCTGCGTTTCCGCATTCAACTAGTGTACTTTGATCAAATACATCGTCGTAGCAGAAGCCGTATGCTCTGCCCGAAACTGAGATTGGATGGAAGAATGCTGCGTATTCGTTGCAGATTTCTCCAGTCTTGTAGTATGTCTCTGGCTTGCTCCAATTTTCTGGAGTCATAGCCACACCTCTAGTAAATGTTGCACAGAGTTGAGCTTCTATTGCTAATTCAACGCTAGCGTTTTGTGGATTGTTTTCATTTTCCGAGCTGATTCTGTTGAACGCTCCTCTTCCCTCTAGCACATCCTGTGTACTTGGTTTGTCGATGTAATACTTGTTGTTAAATATAATTCTATTACCTGAAACTCTACCCGTAAATGTTCCAGTCTCTGAAGAGAACGTCAAATCTTGACTCGCATATTTGCTCCAAAATCTATTGATGTAATCATCGTAGTAGTTTCCGTATTGTTTGCCCTCGCCAAAGGTCATCTTGGCTGGACACATAATTCTCTCATCCGTGATCAATGTCTTGAATGGAGCAGAAACTGTATTTCTAAATAAATCAAATGTCTCTGATCTAGTCTTCATATCACCTACGCATCTGTCATACGCACCGTACTCATCTGTTAGTCTTGCAATCATTGGGAAACTGAAGAAGTCTACTCTTGTAACGTTTCCGTGGAATGTGATTGAATCATTCACTGACTCTGTAGTGAACTCTAGATACTCAAACAATGTATGAGCGTTGGCATCATCTGGATTGTTCGTATCTGGTCCTGCATATCCAACGTCCTGTCCCGAACCATTAAATGTAATATAAACCGGCTCGCCGTAACTTAGATACATTCTTCCTGACTCTATCGCTGGAAGTTGTACATATCTATTCTGCGCCAAATTATGTACAATCTTTGCCGCATACTGTCTGTTTCCAATAGTTCCATCGTTGTCTGCAGCGCTTGCTTCTACTAAGTTTCCGTCGGCTGTTAAATAAGCCATTCTATGTGTTTGTGGATTACGTCCCACAATTATCCAGTAAATCTGATTGTTAGAATACTGTCCATTAGTCTTGTTGTTAAGCTGAAGAATCATCTTGCCATCTTCTTTTTGTATTGAATCATCAATCTCTGGCATCATTTCTTCAGGAATAGCCGTCGTTTGAACTTCTGTCTCGGCAGTTCCTTGAACATTTACTACCTGTGAAGTTCTCTCCGACTCTGTCTTTGCCTTGGAATTGACTGTAGCCACTGAAACTGTATGCTCACCTTCAGTTGATACAGGAATTCTAAACTCCTGCGCTGTAACTTTTGTTCTAACTCTTGTTCCGTCAATGTATAGGTTATAGCAGTTTATTTCTCCTGCACCCCAAACCACTCTGATAATTCCAGCATCTGGATTTTCAGTTACCAAACCAAATGGTTTTGGAAGTGATGGGTCTACTACAAAGTCCTCAGAAGGTTTTGTAGTTGGCTTCACTGTAGTAGGTGCTACTGTGGTAGTTGGTTTAACTGTAGTTGGAGCAACTGTGGTAGTTGGTTCAGCTGTAGCTGGCTTCTGCGTAGTTGGCTCTTCTTCGCTGTAGTCGCCAGAAGTACCAATAACCTTTGTTCCATCTAGTGTCATATAATAAGGTGTTACATTCCAAGTGGATCCAATATTTGGGTCCATACCTCTAACTGTGTATGTAAAGAAATATTTTGAATCGTCACTGAAGATACTTGGCAATTTTTTCTGTCCACCCGCTACAATAGAACTGTAAGCCTTGCTCACCTGTTTATCTTTTTCAGTAATTATGCTATTACCGTAAGTTCCTGTGAAAATAAATCCAACATATTGATAATCTAGGGAATCAATTGTACTTACAAATCTAATAGCAGTGTTATCATCACCCTTTTGGAATTTAACTGTCAATGATTTCTCATCTACAAATTTCGCATACGCCATTCCTGTGCTTTGCATATATGGTGTTGTGAAATTGCTATCTTCAAACCATCCTGCAAAGACTTTGCCGCTCTTTGTAGGATATGTGTTAGTTGATTTATATGGTGCAACATCCATTCGCTCGTCCTGTGATCCATCTACATTCTTAATCTGAACATAAGATGTCTCACTTCCACGAACAAGTTCAACCTCGTTTATAAATTTAGTCATAGCCGAAAGGTAAACGCATGCTCCAGCTCCCTGGATAGCGCCCACATTTCCAGTCTTTCCATTTACTCTAATCTCTGTAATTTCAGAGCCAGTTGACATATATATTCCATCTTCTTCGGCGAAGCCTGGACGTTGAACACTTACTACTTCGTTAATACCCCTCCAAGTAGTCTTTGTGTAGAACCATTTGTCATTTCCGCCTGTAATCGAAATCCAAGTCTGCTCCGAAGTAGTGGTTGGTGCCTGAGTCTGTGTTGGAGCCTGAGTGTTGCTCTGACTTTCGCCAGTTGGTTCCTCAGTCCCATCCGCATAGTAAACGTAGCATGTACTTTCTTTGTTGCCCTGTGTAACTGTAAACTCTGTCACCTTTTTTGTGAAGTTATCTAGATGCACAATAATACCTGCACCTTGGATGTCATATCCATCCAAGGAACAATCACTGATAACTCCGCCAAATGTAACATATATACCTGGCTTGCTTGCAAAGTCTGGCTTTTGAACGTTGACTAAACTTCCGTCTTCAGAATAGAACTTATACTTATTTGAATAAGCTCCGCCGCCTGCGCCGTCTCCTGCCCAATTAATTGTGCTCCAGTCTGGCTCTGCTGCTTCAACATGGCCTGAAGGCACAAAAACAAAACCCGCTATAGCAATTGCCACAGCGCAAACAACTGAAATAATCTTTGCGTAGAATCTTGGTAGTCTCATAATAGTCTTTCCTCCTAGTCTCACTTCCCCATTAAAATGTTTCCGAACTTCTAATGATAATATACTAACATAAAAAATGTAGGAAAAATATAGCAAAAGTAATACGAAATACTTATGAAAATATATACACCAAACGCTGTTTTTGCTCTTTTTCTTGATAAAATCACCTATTCACATTAAAATACTACGTATGAATAATTTTGATATGTCAGTATTAATAACGCAACTAATACAGCTATTTCTTGTAATGGCTGTCGGTTATATTGCGTTCAAAATGAAAATATTAAACCACACAGTATGCAAGCACCTATCAACATTCGTGCTTGAAATAACTATGCCAATCATGATTATAGATGCGGTGCTAAGCCTCGATAATAGTCAGAAGCCTGGTACTTCCACTATCGTCACATTATTTGTCGCATCTATTTTATTCTATGTAGTTATGCCAATCATTGCATTTGTCGTTGTGAAGTTTTTGGCGAAGACTATTCATATAAAGAAATACCGCGAAGGCTTGTACATGCTTATGATGGTGTTTGGAAATGTCGGCTTTATGGGATTCCCAATCCTTAAAGCTGCCTGCGGCGAAAACGGAGAACTTGCGGTCTTCTACGCAGCCATCCTAAACATTTTCTTTAACATAGCATTCTTCACATACGGTATTATGATTGTGGGATATGGCACTGAAGCCCAGGGAAAGATCTCGTGGAAGAAATTTATTAGCCCTGGTATGATTTCATCTTTTGTCGGAATCGCACTTTACGCATTTGGAATTCACTATCCAACCTCCGGCAAAGGAAATATGGTGACCGACATTTTGGAAGGATTGTTTGGAACTATTGGAGACTTAACTCCACCTCTTGCTATGATTATAGTCGGTGCTACTTTGGCAAGTGTTGCATTGAAGGAAGTATTTAGTGAATGGAGAATATATGTTTTTGTTTTCATAAGACAGATTGTAATTCCACTTTTATTATTCCCACTATTTAAGATTTTTATTAAAGATAGTTTATTAAGCATTGTATTATTTATTGAATTTTTAATGCCAATAGCAAACAGTGCTACTATTGTGGCAAATGAATATGACCTCGACAGTAGGTTTACTGCTAAGGCCATTTTCATTTCAACACTAGCATCCATTGTGGCGATACCACTGATACTGTGGCTGACAAGTTTTTATCCAATATAAAAAGAGACTAGCTTTCGCTAGTCTCTTTAATTATTCAAGTATAACTATTCTTAATATACTCTATAGATTTTTAGATCTAAAGTATATCCAGTACCGTCATACTCAAGATATCTAACATAATATGTTTTTCCTTGTGTTAATTTTACATCAAAGTCAAATCCTCCACCTGACGTATCAGATTCTAATTCATTTCCATCTTCATCATAAATGTACAAATCTGGATCTCCATTGAAGGCATCCGATTTAAAAAAGAAACAATCTGTCTCACTTGGCACAAACTTGTAATATGTATCTCTTATATTTGCAACTAAATGTGTAGTTCCTTCATTAAGAGTTTGAATATCCTGTCCCGTAGCAGTTACATTAGCTGTCACAGTCATATCACCCTTAACAGTGAATTTTGCCTTAGCATCATATGTTATTCCAGGGAATGTTTCGTCTGCACTTTGAATATTATATGTACCAGCCTTTAAGTATAGCATATTGCTGTATCCAATTTCTCTTCCATCATCAACTGAATACCAGTATCTAAAGAATTTTGGAATTAACTTAGCATCGCTAGACTTCATCTCTACTCTATATGCACTAATTTTGAAGTTTTGAGTAGTATTTCCTGTTATCTTCTTATCATATACAAATGAGTAAATACCATTTATTTCTGCATTCATATCATATGTTCCTGCAAAAACTTCTACTTCATAATTACCATTTCTATCTGTGTAATCATAATCTTTAATGCTATGTTCTGTAATAACTTTAGGCAAAGCATTTACTGTTGCGTCATAAACTGGTTTACCTGAAGCTGTAGTTACTTTTCCTTTAACTACAATAGTCTTTTTGGTTTCTACTACTGCTTTACCAGTCGCTTGAAGTGCACCACTATTGTTATCCTTAACAGTGAATACTCCCGTCTTAGTTCCTATAGTATCTGAATCAAAATCCCAATCGTAAACACCTGTGGAATCTTTATATGGATCACCATCAAAAATACCTGCATTATCACTTGATGTCACCGTATAAGAGTTACTTCCACCTGCAATATAAATTCTTGAGAAGCTACCATAAGAATCTTTTATATTCTCACGAATGCCTACTACTCTCTTTGGACAGTAAATTGTTAGTTTATTTTCACTTCCAACGACATATACTATTCTTAATGTGTTAGTAGTTCCCTTTTCATCCTCTATAACGAAAGTTATAGTGAACACACCTGTTCTTCCAAATTTTCCCTTGAGGTACATTCTTCCATCTACATTAGTGTACTTCAATCCCGATGGGACTCCACTTACACTTTTCACTTTTCCATATGCGCCACTAGGTGTGTAATCTTCTGCATCCCAATGGTCGTCAATATTTTGAATATCCTGAACTTTATATACTTTTTCTTCTGTTCTATCTCTATTTGGGGCGTATGCCTCTACCTCTTGTACTATCGCCTTTTTGTTCACTCCAGTAACAGTAAACTTAATCATATTGCCATCATAATAGTTGACAGTATCTGCAAGTACAACTGTATAGATTCTACTATCTGATGTGGATACGTCCTCTACTTTTGCATTCTGAACGTATTTTCCAGATTTCATTTTCTTAATTTGCGCTTTCACATTACTATCTTTAATTTTTACTGCCTTTGAGAATGATAATTTGAAAACTCTATAATCAACCTGCTTAATGCTCATTTTAACATCTGAGTTTACAACCGTTACTTTTATAGTCTTTTTCTTCTTTTTGTTAGCCTTAGATTTAATAGTAATTTTAACTTTTCCAGCCTTCAAACCTTTGATTTTGATTTTACCTTTTTTCTTTGTAACCTTAACAATCTTTTTCTTTGAAACTTTAACTGTGAATTTCTTAGAAGTCTTTCCTGTAGTTTTCACTTTAACCTTAACAGTTTTTGTTTTTCCTACAGAAACTGTAACCTTTTTCGCAACTTTAATAGACTTTACTTTAGCGCTTGCTGATGTAACGTCAAATGCTGTCATGGTTGTAATCACCATAGCAAAAACCATTAAAACCGCTAATGCTTTTTTAAACGCTTTCATAGTTCCTCCTTTTAAATATTGAATTATCGTTCCGTTCCCTACGATATGTCTATTATATCACAAAAGCCATTATTGATAATACGATTATTTAATAATAAAAAAAGAGACTAGCTTTTGCTAGTCTCTTGTAATTAATCTAAACTTTTCAAAGTTGGGAACAATAACACGTCCCTAATGGCTTCTGAATCAGTAAACAACATTACCATTCTGTCGATTCCATATCCGATACCGCCTGTAGGTGGCATACCAATTTCTAACGCATGCAAGAAATCTTCGTCAGTAGTGTTTGCCTCTTCATCTCCTGCTGCTAACAACTCTTCCTGAGCCTTAAATCTTTCTCTCTGATCGATTGGGTCATTTAACTCTGAATAAGCATTTGCCATCTCCCAACCATTCATAAAGAACTCAAATCTTTCTACATACTCTGGATTGTCAGGTTTCTTCTTTGTAAGTGGTGAAATTTCAATTGGATGATCCATAACGAATGTTGGCTGAATCAAATGTTCTTCCACGAACTCTTCAAAGAATAGGCTTAAGATATCACCTTTCTTGTGATGTGGTTCGAATTCCACATGGTGTTCTTTAGCAAGTGCCTGCGCCTGCTCCAAAGTTTCTACTTCATTCCAGTCTACATTTGCATATTTCTTAACTGCATCCACCATTGTGATTCTCTCAAATGGCTTTCCAAGATCCATCTCCTGACCCTTGTAAGAAATCTTTGTGCTTCCGCAAACTTTCTCAGCAATATATCTAAACATTTCTTCTGTCAAATCCATCATTCCGTTGTAGTCAGTATACGCTTGGTACAACTCCATCAAAGTAAACTCAGGATTGTGACGTGTATCAAGTCCTTCATTTCTGAAAACTCTACCAATCTCATAAACTTTCTCAAGTCCACCCACAATAAGTCTCTTCAAATATAGTTCAAGAGAAATTCTAAGTTTAACATCCTCATCCAATGAATTGTAATGAGTCTCAAAAGGTCTAGCTGCTGCTCCACCTGCATTGTGAACTAGCATTGGAGTTTCAACTTCCATAAAACCTTTGTCGTCCAAAAATCTTCTAACTTCGCTGATAATCTTTGAACGGTTAATGAATGTCTCCTTAGCTTCTGCATTCATAATAAGATCAAGATATCTTTGACGGTATCTCAAATCTGTATTTGTAAGTCCGTGGTGCTTCTCTGGAAGAATCTGTAGACTCTTAGTTAGAAGTTTAACCTCTGTTGCGTGAATTGAAATCTCGCCAGTTTTTGTTTTGAAAACTTCACCCTTGATTCCTACGATATCACCAATATCGAACTTCTTAAAATCTTTATAGTCGTCTTCGCCTATGCTATCTCTAGCCACGTAAGACTGAATATAAGCATCAATCTACCTGCTACAGTAACTTCTTTGCCTTCGAACTCATCATAGTTGTCCTTGATTTCCTGGCTGTGGTTAGTCACATCATACTTAGTAACCTCAAAAGGATTCTTTCCTCTTTCCTGAAGGTCAGCTAACTTTTCTCTTCTAACCTTTAGAAGCTGCTTCTCATTTACAGGTTGGTTATTGTTCTGATTATTCTGATTGTTGTTTTGATTATTTTCGTTTCCCATTATAATCTCCATCCATTTATGTGATTATTGTAAAATGCTTCTATACTATAGAAGCATTTTGGTTTCTAATTATTATTACGCTTTCTGTACATCTAAGATTTTAAACTTAACTTCTCTATCGCCTAGTTCAATCTTAACGGTCTCACCTTTTTTGTGTCCAACTAGACCTTTACCAACAGGTGACTCGTCAGAAATTTTACCCATCAATGTGTTAGCGTTTGTAGAGTTAACCATTTCGTATTCCATAGTCTCTTTAAGTTCCATATCGC
>CADBBS010000041.1 GCA_902793045.1 uncultured Lachnospiraceae bacterium | reverse complement strand
CATCCATCAAGAATCTAATGCCCATTCCGTTTCTTGAAAAGTGCTTGTGCGCATGGCAAATCATATATAGATAAAAATCTTCATCCGACATATGATAACCATATTCTTTGTCGGTGTCTTTTATTAATCTATCTTTTATAGAAGCAAAATAGTCATACTGCTTTGGGCTATATCTTTCTTCTATTAAAAACTTGTGAAGTTCGAAATAGAAAAATGGGTCTTTGATAAATTCATCACTATTCCCCTTATCATCTATCACGCCTTTGTCGTTAGGCTTGACCTGATAGCCTCTGCTAAGCATAAAGTCCTTTGCCTGGTCTCTGTCGTTTTGATCAATCAAGATGTCGTTATCGTTCATCTCGCGCATCTCAGGGTTTGGATACATCTCCTTGATGACAGAACCCTTTAGTGGCAAATACCAAATTCTGTTTTGCTCGAGAAAGTTTGTAATTTCACTTCTCTCTTTATCAAACAAAAGATTGCGTCTCATTGCATTAAGGCGCATCTTCTTCCACTCAAACATAAATGAATTTTCATCTGATGCATCCACGGCGTTCTCTAACGCCATAAATGTGATTGCACTAATTCCAGAGATTTTGACATACTCATACACTGCCTCTAAATCTTTGTCGCTGTAAGGGATTTTCTCTAACTTTTTCCCCGCCAAAGACAAAGAAGCCAATTCCATAGCAATGTTTGTTGTTTTGTCATTTTCTCTTTTTATCATTTATGCTCCAAAGTTGAACCCAAATGCTGTTAGAAGAAGAATTGCTAAAAGGATAGGAGCGATATATTTAACCATCACTCTATACATATGTCTTCTTCCAAACTTCTCGCCATTCTTTGTCGCTTCGCCTTCTATCACTTTACTCTTAATAATCCAGCCGACAAAGATACATGTTCCAATGGCTACTATTGGCATCAAGATGCTGTTTGATACGTAATCAAAGATATCAAGTATCTGCGCTCCTTCTGATCCATTTGGAAGTGTAAGGTTTTTGAAGTTGAATGGTGAACCTTCCACAAATCCTAGACAAACAACTACTCCTAAAAATAGTGCTATAACAGTCTCAACTACTACCGCTTTCTTTCTGCTCCATTTGAACTTGTCCATCAAACTAGAAACAACCGCTTCCAAAATGGAAATGGAACTAGTTAGTGCTGCGAACAATACTGTTACAAAGAATATTGCTCCCACTATTAGGCCGGCTGTTCCCATTTCACTAAACACTTCTGGAAGTGCATTAAACATAAGTCCAGGTCCAGCGGTTGCCTGCATCTTTTCAGGTCCCATAAATGCTACCACTGCAGGGATTATCATCGCACCCGCTAGGAAAGCAACTAATGTATCAAAAAGTTCAATCTTGTTAACTGCGCTTACTAAGTTTTCTTTGTCTTTCAAATATGAACCATAGGCAATCATAATACCCATAGCCACACTAATACTGTAGAACAACTGTCCCATGGCATCAGATACTACGCCCATAAACTTAGTAACTGTAAGTCCTTTAAAGTTAGGAATTAAGTATGTCTTAATGCCATCTATACCAGTTCCCTCATCACCGTGGATTGTAAGAGCAAAAATTGCAATGCCAATAATCAAAACTAAAAGGATTGGCATCAAAACTTTTGACAATCTCTCAATACCGGCATTAACACCTTTGTATACGACAAAGGATGTCGCCAAAATGAAGATAACTGTAAATACAATTGGCCACCAAGGATGTCCTATAAAACTTCCAAAGAAGTTTTCAAATCCTTTGGAGCCAGAAACTTTTGTAATTCCGCCTGAAACGTATGCTGTTGTATACTTAAGTACCCATCCACCAATTGCACAGTAATATGGCATGATGATAAATGGAACTATACAAGCTAAGATTCCTAGTCCCTTCCAAATCTTACCCGGCTTAGCTTTATTGTACGCCGTCAAAGGACTTTGCTTCGTCAAACGTCCTATAGAAACTTCTGAAATAAGAAGTGTATAACCAAATGTTATTGCTAAAATTAAATATACGATTAGGAATAATCCACCACCGTCTTTGGCGGCGAGATATGGAAATCTCCAAATGTTACCTAATCCGACAGCTGAACCTGCAGCCGCCAAAACAAAACCTACTGATCCTGAAAATGAATGTCTCTTGTGAGTCATTTTTCTAGCCTTCTTTCTGTATTTAATATTAGTAAATTCCCTACATATCTTATTTGATATGCGTATCTTATAATTATAATCAATTGCTACTATATTAACAAGGCTTATAAATACACAAAAAAATTCCGCACCCACTCTCGTGGGTGCGGAACCAAAAATAAAAGGAAAAACTAGGGGAAACAAGCCTATATCAAAGACGAACAAAACTTTGATACATTATTTTGTCTTTTTTAATCCTTTTATTGTTTTCTCCAGCGACAACCTATCATGTACCTGATAGGTCGTCACGTTTTTCAAAATTTTGTTGATGCTATGAGACAGTGTGTCTCCCGGACCGCATTCAACAAATACATCAACCCCTTCCTCATACATTTGGATGATAGTCTCTTTCCAATTGTCCGGTTCAAAGATTTTATCACTCAAAATCTCTATAATACTTTTCAAATCCTCTGGATATTTTTCGCCTGTCTTTACAGAGTAAATTGGAATTAGGGGTTTTCTAAGAACGTAATCTAGTCCATCATTTAATTCCCTTTTCAATTCCTTTGCTCTTTTTTGTTCAAGTCTAACTCCTTTGTTCTGATACATTTTTTTGTAGTTATCGACCTCAAACAAAATATTGCTCTTTCTACAAGCAAGTTGAAAAGCTTCATCAAAACTCAGTATCCCGGAAGCAGATATAGCCATCATCTCTCCTACTCCAAAACCGGCTACCACATCTGGTTTAATGCCGTGCTTTTTTAACGCTAAGTATGAGGCTAGATCAGCGAGAAACAACCCTGGATACAAGTCTATGCTATTTTCCAAGTCCTTATTCGTACTGAAGAACATAGTGCGCAAAATACCTACTCTATACTGTTCCAAATAAGTTAATTGTTGTTTAATAACATAGTAGTCGTCGAAGAATTCTTTACCCATTCCAGGATACTGAGTTCCTTTTCCATCGAAAACAAAAGCTATTTTTCCCATTTTTATCTCACCTCACACAACTGTTAAAAATGGTAGAAAAAACTATTAAATAAAAGTGCATATTTTTGGAGATCACTATGCGTAAAAAAATATATACACTATTTATTTACTTCCTATGATGTTATAGTAAGGCCTGGGGTAACCCCCAGGTCAAGAAGTATTTTAAAAAAATTTTGAGGAAGTTATGGATAAAAGAGATACTACAAAGTTCACATTAAGCGTGACTGAGTTTGCAAAACTTTGTAACACTACTAGAGACACATTGAGACATTATCATGAGAGCGGACTGTTAATCCCTCATATTGATGAGACTAATGGGTATAGTTATTATGCCCCAACACAGGCTAGCACTTTCTTCTATATAAAATCATTCAGAAATGCTGGATGTTCTTTAAAAGAAATAAATGATATGATGCACAACTTTGATCAAGAAAAAATGATAAAAGTTGCCAATGACAAAGTAATGGAAATGCATCAAGAATTATTTAGAATAAACAACAATATTGCAGCACTTAATTTATCTTTGTGGTTGCTGAAGCAATATGATCATCATCACGACAATGTCCCGTACAAAGATTCTATTAATAACTTTTGGATAACTAAGACTGAAGTTGATTGTCATGATGACCCTAAACACGCTGGGGATTTGGCGGAGGATTTGATAAGACATTTTCATTCCACTAACCACGCTGAAAACCTGACAATTTTTCCAACTGGTGCATCCATTAAATATGATGATTTGATAAAGGGCAATTATAAATACAGTGACATTATCACTATCACTCCATTCTCTATTCACGATGAGAATACTTTTAGTGTCCCGAGCAACACGGCAGTATGTTGTTACCACGACCATGAAACAGAAGACATAACGATTACTTATAAAAAGATATTGTCGTATATAAAAAGGAACAAGCTGAAAGCCTGTTCCGATCTATATATTATTAGTTTTATAAATCTATATAATGCAAAGAAAGCCCACACATATTTTAAATATATGTTTATTTGTGTGGAAGATGAACCTTCTCTTTAAAATTTTTTAAACCATTCTTTTGTGAATTCCACAAAGTCTTTTTCTATTTCATCCAACTTTTTATCTTTATTCCAAGCGATCGCCAAAGTACGATAAGCTTTTTCCTTTAGAGGAATGATTGTGGTGTTCTTCATCGGAGCTAATCCAAAGAATGCCTTTGGAAGAAGTGCTAAACCTTTTCCCTCGCTCACCAAATATCTGATGGTTCTATCATCGTGTGTTTCATAAATAACTGTAGGTCTAAAGCCACCTTCTTCTTCACAGTACTTATCGGTAAAGTATCTTAAGTTCATTGGCTGGTAGTGCGCGATAAATTTTTCATCTTTAAATTTCTTAATAGACAGTTCTTTGCTTTTAGACTCTGCTGCCTTCTTAACAAGCGGATGATCTTCCGAGGCTATACAAACAATCTCATCTTGCATCAACTCCACATACTCAAATTCTGACATATCTCCATCAGGTTGCATAAATGTAAAGTCATAATTATTTTTAAGATCCGGCGAATAACCAACCGTCTGCAAAAACGCATTATTGTGAGACATATGATAGTCAGCAGTTAAAAGTGATAAAAATCTACCACCAGCCTGAGGATAAAGAAGAATCTGTTTCTTCTGGCTCTGCAGACTTCCTATCCCCTCATCTATGTTGTTTATTGCTGCTGCTATCTTTTCATAGAATATCTTTCCATTACTGTTAAGAGAAATTCTCTTTCCATTTCTATCAAATAGTTGAACTCCTAGTTCATCTTCTAGTTTCTTTATAGTTGCACTAATAGAAGGCTGTGGCACGTAATACTTTTCTGCCACCGCCGAAAAATTCTCTAATTCAGCTGCTGCTTTGAAATATCTCAGTTGTAATAATTCCATAAAACAACTCCTTATTATTCTGTTAATCCGCCCGAGTGTGCTTTTATATACACTGTTATATATAATATAGCCCATAAATATCACTTTTTCAACACATTTGGCCCATTTATATACATTATAGAGTATATAATATAGCCTATTTTGTATTTCAAAAGTCCTTTGTTTTCTTCTATATTATAAGTAGATACAAAGTGTGCGGAAGAATAAAAAGATTATTAACAAATTTCATTGGGAATTTGAGGTTTTTATATTTTAGGGAGGAACACCATGAAGAAACTTTTATCAGTTATCTTATCACTAAGTTTAGTATTGGGCGGTTTTACTTTTACTGCATCCAAAACAGTGTCGGCCGATGATGAAAACATCCTTGGCACTCACAACAGAGCAAACTACACTTGGATGACTAGTAATGCCAACAATCTAAACGAAGGCTTTTGCGGTATTGGAAGCGGATTTTCAAATATCAATGCCGTAAATGAAAATCTAACAAATGGAAACAATATGTTAGGAACTACTGCAGCCACAGACGAAGTGGCTATATATGTGAACTTGGGTAATGTCTATGACATCAGTTCAACTAAACTTTACCAAGGATCTACAAACGCAGATTTCTTCGATTCATATTGTACAAACTATAGCGTTTACTATTCTACTGAAATAGTAAATTCAACAAACAAGGGTGCAGACAGTGTAATGAACTGGGCGAAGGCTGGCGAATGCACAAACGGCACAATCTACTCAACAGCAAAAATCAAAAACGCAGTTGATGTATCTGATACAGGAGACACAATTACTTTTGACGATACCTACACTGCTAGAAGTATAAAGGTAGTCTTCGACAAAGACTCTTGTAAGGGTACAGGTACCAACGGAAACAACACTGGTAAAGTGGGAACAATCAGTATTCTCTCTTTGAGAGTTTATGGTTCAGAGCATCAAGAAGAGTCTTCTAGCGGAGAAACTCAGGCTCCTACTGTAACACAGGCTCCTACTCAAGCACCAACTACCACTGTTGCTCCTACTCAGTCACCTACACAAGGTCCAGAGCAAGAAACTATCATTAATAATGATGGAGATGAAAATATGTATGGTTCATTTAGCACTAACCTAGCACAAGGTAAAAATGGTTATGCTAGTTCCAATGATAGACAAGACAAAAACTATCCTGTTAAAGTTGGTAACCTAACAGACGGTAATACAAATTCATATATCGTTACTCACTCAAACGATGCTACTCCATGGTTTGCAGTGGACCTAGGTTCGGTACAGGATATTAATAAGATTAAAGTAGTCCCTGGCGGAAACGATGCTTACACAGCAGCTTATCCTATCTCATATGAAATCCAGGTTTCACCACAGATTCCTGCTTTAGGAGATGATGCAGCTAGCGTAGCTGGACTTACTTGGACTACAGTAAAAACAGTGACAGGTGGCACGCTTGCTTCACTAGATACAACATTTGCTCATCAAACAACAAGATGGGTTCGTGTAAAAGTTAATTCACAAAACACATCTAACTGTTCATTATTTGAACTAAATGTATACGGTACAGATAAGAGCACTCCTTATATCGAGCCAACAGAAGCTACTGATGTTTTATTTATTGGTAACTCAATGACTTACTACAACAATCTACCAGAAGTAGTTGAGAGACTAGCTGGTATGAGAAACATTAACTTAAACTGTACTGCTGCTACTAACGGCGGAAAGAACTTGATTTATCAATCAACAGCTGCCAACGTAGATGCCGCTATAAAAGTGGGTGGCTACGAAGTAGTTGTAATTCAAGATATTGTTGGAAGCTTTGACGCAGACAATCTTAAGACTGGTGCAGATGCATTGATTGCAAAGATTAAACAGTACAATCCAGATGCTCAGATTGTTTTCTATGAACCATGGCCTGTAAGAAATAGTTTAACTGGCACAAACACATTGCTTCCATACTTCACACACTATTATTTCAAGACTGCAAACCAGGCACATGCATCATTGGCGCCTGCCGGCGAAGCATTCTATGAAATATTTACAGAGGATGTAGTGGATGGATATGCACCAGATGATAAACATCCAACACGTTACGGAACATTTATTTCAGCATCTACTGTTTTGTATACTCTATTCCCAGAATTGGCGAACGCTACATATACATCAGCAGATCAGGATACACTAGATGCTACATTAAAGGTAAGTGCAGAAGCTACTGCAGGAAACCTAGATACATTTGATTTATCAATCCTAAACGCTATAGACGATGCGGGATATAAATATGCACATGCTGTAGCAACAGCTATGAGCGCAAACACAGACTATACATCAGTGGCTGGAGAATATGAAGATTATGAAGATGAATTTAACCCAGACGGACTACCAGCAGTTCAAGGAAATGTGGTAGATGCATCTCTATTCTCAGCAGAAAATGGTGACATAGCAATTGGAAAAACTGCTTATGCTTCATCTACATACAACAGCACTGCTTCAAACGGTGTGGATGGAAAGACTGGAACTAGATGGGAATCTACTCATGGTGTAGATCCACAGTGGTATTACATAGACTTTGGTACTCCTACTGCATTTGACACAGTTGGTTTCATTTGGGAAGGAGCTTATGCAAAACAGTATGTAATTCAAGTTTCAGATGACGCTGAAAACTGGACTACTATTCAATACGTAACAGCTACTAGCAATAAGACAGTTCAGATTCCTTTGGATCAAACATACACAAGCCGTTATGTTAGAATGGCAGGTTTCAAGAGAGGTACTACTTACGGATACTCATTCTACGAAATGGGTGTATGGCTTAATGCAGAAGAGACACATGAAGTAGTGATTGACGGTGAAACTATCGATACTTTGGACGAGGGCGATCAATTTACTGTTCCTAGCACATATGAACTAGGATACATCGATGATAATGATAACAATAAAGTTTACAAGCCTGGTACAAAGATAGTGGTAACAGACGATTTGAGTTTAACATCAATCAAAACAGTAAATGTATCCTCAAAACAAAACGGTGCCAGCGTTAGACTTTCTATAGATGATCCAGGTCTTGCATTTGAGGCTCACGCTGATATTAATGATGATAAACCAATCTTCTCATCAGCATTTGTATACGGAATGGTTATCGCTCCAGAGGACTATTACTACTCATATTTGAACGAGAACCTTGTTCCAACTGCTAACAAATCAGTGACTGCAGATATTCAGATTACAAAAGAAAGTGATTTCTATAATGCAGAAGAGGGTGTCTACAAATGCGGAATTATGAAGATGAGAGACTACAACTTGGCTAGAACATTCATATCTAGAGCGTATACAACCATTAAATATACAGATGGTTCTAGCAGAACAATATATTCAGAAAAGAATTCACTAACTAGATCAGTTGCTTTACTTGCTTGGGCGATTAGCAACAACACAGATTATTACAATTCACTACCAGCAGATCAGAAAGCGGCTGTGGACTACTTTAAAGGATTCTACAACTAGGTAACGTATAATTGAACAAGACTGAAAGGAAGGTAAAAGATATGAATAAAGATTATAAAACTCCAGACATTACTAAAATCGAATTAGATCAATTAGATGTTATCACTACTAGTGCCACAGATCCTGATGCACTGAACGGTGGCGTTGTAGACAAAAACGATTCTTACTGGACACCATCATTTTAAATATTAAATAATGGCATCAATTGACCGATAAAAAAAGTGGTTGTCGAAACTAATCGGCAACCACTTTTACTTTGTCTTTATTTAACTTTCTTCTTCACTACTTTTGACCAATCAGAGTATGTGTAGATTTCTTTGTTTGAACTCTTCACTAACTTATAAGTTCTAACTCTTAAGTAGTAAGTCTTCTTTCTCTTTAGTTTCTTTATAG
The DNA here is from genome assembly GCA_902793045.1 of uncultured Lachnospiraceae bacterium. GTDB lineage: Bacteria > Bacillota > Clostridia > Lachnospirales > Lachnospiraceae > Eubacterium_G. Next base: position 1,333 of record CADBBS010000041.1, on the reverse strand, counting down.
TCTTTGTAGTTTTCTTTACTGTATATGTCTTTGCTTTCTTGAATGATTTCTTCTTTGCAATCTGTAGTTTGTATCCTGTTATATTTGAAACCTTTTTCCAAGTGAGCTTAAGTGATTTCTTTTTAGCCTTAACCTTCTTAAATGATGTAGGTGTAAGTTTAGGTTCAGGTTTAACTGTAGGTGCTACTGTAGTAGTTTCTGGTACGGGCACTGGAATCTTGAATGCTACAGCACCTGTTAAGCTGCTCAGCCATGTAATTCCAGTTCCTCTTTTTACAGTGAGTGGTGTAACTACTACACTCTGGATGCTGCTTGCTGTTGTTTGATCACTGTCAACTACTGTTCCCAAATCACTTACCACATATCCCACGCCATTTTCTGTTCCTAGATATAGCATAGTGTGTGAACGCATATATAGCATAGTACACGCTGGCATTTTTTCTAGTATTGCCATCTTTTCTTCATCAGTCTTTCCTTCCAAATCTGTTCTAGTGCCAGGAATAGCCTGCTGCCAGTTTGTATTTCTTGGAAGAACAAATCCACAACACTTATAAACATTTCTTGTAAGCATTGAGCAATCCATTGACTCTAGCATTCCACCCCAGCCATATCTGTTTCCTAGACAAGCGAAGGATAATTTTAATAGATTGGCCTGAGTCATTGGAACGAATCCTACGCTCACGTCAAAGTGCTCTGAAATCATAGCAATCTTTCTCTCATATTTTCCACTGTCAGTTCTAGTTGGAACATAAACTATATAGTTATTCCATGTTCCTCTCTCACCAATATTCTTTGGAATATCTGATTCAGAAACTAACTTTAATATAGAACTAAAGTTAAGTTTTATGTCTGATGGATAAGCGCCGTATGTGTTTGGCTCTAGAGTTATTCTATCTTGAGTGACTACGACAAAGTCCTTGGCTGAAGTCTTTACTTGCCAAGCTTCTTCCCACTCTTGCTTATCCTGACAGATAGCAACATTTTCAGATGAAACCCAACCAGTTACTGTGTCGCAATAACCCCAGTAGTAAGTCTTTCCATCTACTTCTGCTCTCTGTCTGATAACAAACGGATCATTTACATTAAGTGCCACAAGCACCAACTCATCATCCGTATCATTTTCATTATAACCTACAAAATCAGATGTAGGCCAGCTGCGAACTTCTGCTGTCTTTGTAACTATCGCATAGTCATTGTTTCTTTCAGGATCAGCATATCCTGTGTATCCGATAGCCGCAGTTAGTTTTCCAAAGTAATCGTTTTTATCTATCAACTCTCCATCTATATAACATGGATCAGATGGAACCTCGCTGTTATGTGCCAAAGAATCTCT
>CADBBS010000040.1 GCA_902793045.1 uncultured Lachnospiraceae bacterium | reverse complement strand
CCATGATAGAACAGGGTATTTTTTATGCATTGCTCCAAACAATACTGGAGTGTATGTACCTGCAATCAAAAGATAAATAGTACAGTGATCTAACACTTGCAATACTTTCTTAGGCATTCCCTTGGATAGTCCGTGATAAACACTAGACATTGTATATAAAATAATTAGGGAAGCTCCGTAGATAGCACAGCCAACTATAGTAAGAGGGTCACCTTCTTTTGCGGCAAAGACCACACACAACACTAATGCTGCCACACCAAGTAATGCTCCCACGATGTGGGATACCATATTAAAAATTTCTTCTCCCTTAGAATAATCTGGAAGTATTCTGTCTTTAAGTTTAATTCTTTTTCTCATAATAACCTCCACACAAAACCAAGTTATTTATTTAAACCGAAAAGAGTGTAGCACAAAATTTTGTGAATGTAACCCCTTGACAAAAAATATAATTGAAAAATAAAAAAACATAAGAGAGACATCAAACAAATACAAAAAGAGATTTGTTTAATCAAAATGATAATTTATGTATTAAATTGTTAGTCAATGTGGGGCATTATTATGATATAATTGTTAAAAATGTGAGTTCGGAAAAATAGAAAAATAAAAAGCACATTAGTTGCAACGAATTCTATTTCACAGGGAGAGAGGGTCTCTGATTTTTGGCCCGATTTAGTTAATGATGGTTCAAATTCTATTTTTGATGATTTGGTTGTGTCTATTGATGAAAATTCTTTAGAAAACTATCTTCGTGTATTCTGATTGATATTTGAACGATTGCATCATATAGAGCATTATAACATGATGATGAGGATTGATGGATAGAACAAATGGATACTAGAATTGTTATTAAGAAATAATGAGGTGTTTAAATGACTGGTCTACTCAAGAATAATAAATTCTTAATGAGTGAGTTTGATTTTGAAAAGAATGTGGATGTGAATTTAGAAAAAATAACTAGTGGGTCAAATAAGAAGATCTGGTGGAAATGCGCCAAAGGACATGAATGGCAGGCTATAGTTGCAAGTAGAAGCAAAGGAACGGGATGCCCATATTGCGCTGGTAGATTGGCTATTAAGGGGACCAACGATTTACAAACGGTCAATCCAGATTTGTCGGATGAGTGGAACTATAGTAAAAACGGTGGGCTAACACCTTCAGATGTAATGCCTAATAGTGGAAAAAAGGTATGGTGGAAATGCGCCAAAGGACATGAATGGCAATCGACTGTAAGCCATAGGAGTGCAGGAAATGGCTGTCCTTATTGTGGATGTAAAAAAGTACTTAAGGGTTTTAACGATTTGCGAACATTGAATCCTTCTTTAGCTGAAGAATGGAATTACGAGAAAAACGATGGATTTACACCTTCAGATGTAATGCCTAATAGTGGAAAAAAGGTATGGTGGAAATGCGCCAAAGGACATGAATGGCAGCAAAAGATTTATCATAGAAATAATGGGGTTAATTGTCCAATTTGTTATTCGGAGAGGAATACATCTTTTCCAGAAGTTGCTCTTTTATATTATTTGAATAAAATAGGTGCAGAGGCAGTTCATTCATATAAAGAATACGGCTATGAGCTAGATATCTATATTCCATCTCAAAGAACAGCAGTCGAATATGATGGCTTTTTTTGGCATAAAAATAAAAGGAAGCAGGATTTGGAAAAAAATCAGTTATGCACCAGCAATGGAATAAAATTATACAGAATTAGAGAAGGATTGCCATCATTAAACGATACATCTGTTGATTATGTGATTCAAAAGGATAAAAGAATAGAATTAGAAAAAGTCATTGTTGAAATTATAAAAGATATCTTGGGAAATAGTATTGATGTTGACTTGAAAAGAGATTCGCTTGAAATAGAGCATTTGAGAGAACACATAGAGAAAGATATCTCGATTCATTCGAGTAATCCCCAAGTATCAGATGAATGGAATAGTGAAAGAAACGGAGACTTAAAGCCAGAGTATTTTGCAGCTAATAGCGGGAAAAAAGTATGGTGGATGTGTTCAAAAGGACATGAATGGCAAGCGACAATACAAAGCAGAAATAAAGGAAGTGGATGTCCATATTGCTCTGGTAGATTGGCTATTAAGGGGACCAACGATTTACAAACGGTTAATCCAGATTTAGCAAAAGAATGGAATTATGAGAAGAATAACGGATTAACACCGTCAGATGTATTGCCTAATAGTGAAATCCAGGTATGGTGGGTATGTCAAAAAGGACATGAGTGGCAGGCGTTGATTGGAAACAGAAATAAAGGGAGTGGATGTCCATATTGTTCTAACAAAAAGGTATTAAAGGGTTTCAATGATTTACAAACTGTAATACCAGATTTGGCAAGAGAATGGCATCCTACAAAGAATGGAAGGTTAAATCCTTGCGATGTAACAAAAGGCTCCAATAAAAAAGTATGGTGGATGTGTTCAAAAGGACATGAATGGAAAGCGGGTATTTGCGATAGAAGCAAAGGGCGTGGATGTCCATATTGTTCTAACAAAAAGGTGTTAAAGGGGTTTAACGATTTGCAAACTGAAAATCCAGATTTAGCAAAAGAATGGAATTATGAGAAGAATAACGGATTAACACCTGATGATGTAACATCTAATAGTAACAAGTCTGTATGGTGGAAATGTAGGGTCTGCAATTTTGAGTGGAAGACATCTATTGTCAATAGAAATAATCAGAAAACAGGTTGTCCTAAATGTTCAAAAAAGAAAACAGCACAAGCATTATCACATCGAGTTATTCAAATGTCATTGGATAATAAAATGATTGCCGAATATAGCAGTCTAGCGGAAGCTGAAAGGCAAACCGGTATAGGACATGGACAAATATCAAGAGTTTGTTCAGGTAAGGGAAAAACAGCAGGAGGTTATGTTTGGAAATATATTTCAAGCCCAGAAAACAGGCAATAATAAGGGAATTAGTGGTATCAAGAGTTAGTAAATGAAAAAATGAGTTAATGATAAACTAGGACTATTAAGGAGGATAATATAATATGAATAAAAAAAGGACGCTCATAATTATTATATGTGTATGTTCGTTAGCATTGATTGCTGTGTGTTCACTATGCTTTTTTACTTTTTTTGCTAAAAAATCTTCAGAGAAGACAGAAAGATATGATTTGTTTAAGGATAAATATCTTGCAGTAAGTCAAGGTGGTTTTTGGGGAGCAATAGATAGTAAAGGGAAACTAATAATTCCGTATAAGTATGAAGAACTAGAAGTTAGTGATGGAGGAAAACTCTTTTTAGTAAAAGAAGATGGAAAATACGGATTTGTTAATATAAATGATATTTATGAGATAAATAATATATATGAGAACGCTGATGTTTTTGCTGAAAATGGACTAGCACCAGTAGAAGAAGACGGAAAGTGGGGCTTTATAAATGAAAAAGGCTTATATGTTATAAAACCTCAATACGACCTTGCTTTTAGCTTTCAAAATAAAACGGCAGTGGTTATGAAAAATAGTAAAAATTATTTAATAGATGAAGATGGAAATAAATTATTTAAAAAAGGTTATTTTGATATAAATAATATTGGTGAAAACGACGATTACTATGTAGTGGGAGAAGAAAAAGGCGATAGTTACAAGTATGGTATAGTTGATAAAACTGGTAAAGAAATTATTATCCCTCAATTTGATCATGTTAGATTGAATGAAAATAATACTGCTGTCGTGGAAAAGAACGGCAAATATGGGGTGATTGATTTTGAAGGAAATTATATTTTAAAACCATCATTCGATGATATTTATTATTATTCTAAACAGGGGATATATACGGCGAAAATGGGAGATGAATACAATGCGTATAATGAGGAAGGCGAAAAGATAATGGAAAAAGACTCTGATGATGAAATAATGATGAGTGAAAATGGCTTAATACCTATAAAAGAAAAAAACAAATGGGGATATAAAAATGATAGCGATAAAATAATTATCAAACCTCAGTTTGATGAAGCAAAATGTTTCGGTTCGTTTGAAATGGCAGCGGTAAAAAGAGATGGGAAATGGGGCTATATCAATGAAGACGGGGAAATAGTTATAAAACCTCAATTTGATGATGCTGAATCTTTTGATACTAATGGACTAGCATGTATTAAGAAGGACAAGAAATGGGGATGTATTAATAAAAAGGGCTCAATAGTTATATTCCCTTCATATCATAAGTTTATGAATTATTCTGATGTAATTGTTCTAGGTGATGATAATAAAAAAATATATATATTTAATAGTAAAGGTCATATATTAAATAATGGTGGTTGTGATGCATTAGGAAATTATCAAGAATGTTATTGTAAAAAAGCAGGATGCTACAATACGACAAGTGGAGATGATTACTGCTATGACCATTATAAACTTAATGAGTTCGATTATTAAAAAACTGTGTTTAACAAAAAGAGCGCTAGCTTATGCTAGCGCTCTTTTTGTAAGTCAATTAATGAGATATGTTTTATAAAATAGTGCATACAATGCAATACACTAATTGTCTTTGAGTGATATAGTAAAAGAAAAAGGAGGTATTGTTATGAAAAGAGTGGAAATAATTAGAGCGCAGTTATGTAATATATTAGAGAATTTTGATGCAGATGAATTCGAGCAAGTTCTCTATGATTTGCGCAACACTGAACTATTTAGCAAATGCATTATAAACATTTTGGAATCGTTCGATAGAGAATTATTTAGAGGTGTTTCAGATCAAGAAATGAGTGAAATGGTGAGCAGTGGCATGTATAGTGAAGAATTCACTGAATGGCTGAATGAAAAAGTGTAAATGCTAAAACTATTTAATATTTGATAGTACCCATTCTCTTTTTTTGATTGGAGGAACTTAGTGTATATGTACATCTTGTATAAGTTTTGCAAAAAAATGTTACTTATAATCCGTTGACTCATAAGTAACTAATTGAGAAAATATTTGGATGGAGGAATATACGTATGATATTAGAAAAAGTTGGACGCAGAGTGAAAGAATTACGTAATGAGCAGGGCATAAGTCAAGAAAAATTAGCATTAAAAGCAGAAATTGACAGAACCTATCTTGCTGGAGTTGAGGTGGGAAAAAGAAATATATCTATAAAGAGTTTAGAAAAGATACTTAAGGCTTTGGACATAACCTTTGCTGATTTCTTTTCAGAAATGTAAGCGTTGATTATAAGTAACAATGGTAATATACTTGAGGAGGAGAAAATGGGAAAAACAAAGAAAAGAAGTATATGAAGATTATTGGAAATTTACGGCAGCGTTAACAGATATTTGTGGAAATAAATTTAAGAATGCGTTAAGTGTTATTGTTAATTATATCGATCAAAATAAAACTACGTTAGAAGAAAACGCAAAGGAGGAAAACAATTTTAATGCATCTCCTTTATATAAAGAGTTACTTTTCATTGTTAAAATGAATAAATAATTGTCCCATTAATGTTAACAAAAACATTTGACTGTAGAAATAATTATTGTGTGGAAGGATAAATATATGTTTGAAAATGGTTCGGAAATTTTAAGGTTTGATTGTCATTTACATACAGTTGCTGACAAAGAATTTAAATATGAAGGAGAAGACAACCAGTTTATTAATGATTATGTTGACAAATTGGATAATGAAGGTATTTCTGTTGGTATTATTACTAATCATAATAAATTCGATTACAATCAGTATAGGGCAATTAAGAAAGAAGCAAATAAAAAAGACATTTTTATTTTGCCAGGTGTAGAATTGTCGGTAAAGGAAGGAGCGAGTCCCATTCACTTGCTTATTGTATTTAATCCAACTGATTGGATAAGTAATGGTGTTGATTACATATCTAGAATAATTGATTCATTTTTTTTAGGAATAGATGATCCGGGAAATGAAAATACATCTACTGATAATGATTTTTGTACAGTTATTGGAGAACTTGATAAGCAAAACAAAGAATATTTTATAATATGTGCACATGTCGAACAGAATAAAGGCTTTTGGAAAGAATGTGGTGGGTCAATTATTGAAAAAATAACGGCTGACCATAGATTTAAAAAAAGAGTATTAGGTTTTCAAAAAGCTAGGACGAGAGATACTATTCAAAAAGTTCATAATTGGATGGGATATGATTTGGCATTTGTTGAGGGGTCAGATCCAAAGTCTATAGATGAAATTGGAAAAGGTAATAAAGAATCTTATATTAAAATTGGAGAAGCCTCATATTCAGCTGTAAAATATGCTCTTATTGATTATAAAAATAGAGTTTTTGACGAAAAGCCTGAGATTGTCCATGGATATATAAAGCAAATGAAGTGCATTGGTGGGAAATTGAATAATCAAGTATTTTTACCATCGCATGAGCTAAACACACTAATAGGTATTCGAGGAAGTGGAAAGTCATCCGTGTTAGAAGTTCTTCGTTATGCGTTGAATAAAGAACCGGCTCAAGACAAGGAATATAAAAACAATTTAGTAAATAATGTTCTTGGATCTGGAGGAGAAGTTGAACTCACCATTGTTGATAGATTTAATAAGTATTATACATTAAAAAAGATCAACGGTGAGAAAAGTACATTATATGATTCAGATGGTGTGATACTAGGAATCCCAGTTGAATCTGTTCTTAAAAATCCTCTTTATTTTGGACAAAAGGATCTGGCATTAACACGAAAAGGGTATGAATATGAGCTACTTAATAAAATTATTGGTAATAAAATTCCTACTATAGACGAAGCGGAGAAAGATATTCAAAATGAACTTGTTTCTAGTATAAACAAATTAAAAACATTGGCGGACATTCCCGGACAAATTGCAGATTTAGAAGCGGAGAATGCAACATTAGAACATAAAATAAAAGTGTATAAAGAAAAAGGCTTGGATGAAAAATTAAAAAAACAAACATCTTGTAATGCCGACTTGGTAAAAATAGAAACAATTTCTGAATGGGTAAGCGAAATAATAGAATCTTTAGAGAATGCGTATTCAAAAGATGGAAGGGATCTTATTTCTATACAGAACTATGTCTCGGACTATAATAGTGAAATCTTTGAGGATTTGGGGAAATTTATCATAGAGACGAATGGAAGTTTAGATTCTATAAAAGAAAATATTGAAAAGATGAAGCAGTCTTTAAAGGGAATAAACGACGTTAAAGAAAAACTCTCGCAAAAAATCGAATCTTTGAAAGATGAATTTGCTGAGATTAAGAGAGAAATAAATGATGAACAATTAGATGCTGATAGTTATGTAAATAATAAAAAGAAGTTAGTATCAAATGACGAAAAAATAGTTAAATTAAGGGAAAATTTAAAATCCAAGGACACTCTATGTTTAAATATTAAACAAAAGTTTAGTGAGCGTAATGAGCTATTGTTAGATAATTATAAAGCTTATCAAATTGCTTCTGAAGAAATAAACGCTCAACAGGATCAACTTGCTGTAAATATCGAGTTTAAAGGCGACAAAGAAGCATTTAAAGATGAAGTGATGACCTTTTTTAAGGGGACCGGATTGACGGAAGTAAGATATTCTGAGATATGTGACAAATTCTTAGATATGGCGGCAATTGTTGAAGATTACTACTTGAATGGAGGTAAAATAATAAAAGAATGCTGTACTGATACAATTTATGCAAAAGTAGTTTCAAAGATTGAAGAAGGGTATATTGATATGATAAGAAAAGATACCCCAAACAATATTATCATTAAATATCACGATAAAGTTCTAAGTAAACATTCGCTGGGTCAAAGAGCATCAGCTTTGATTTTGTTCATCTTAACACAGAATGATAGTGATGTTATAATAGTCGATCAACCTGAAGATGATTTAGATAATCAAGTGATTTATGAGGAACTTATACAAACAATAAAACAGCAAAAGAAAGATATGCAATTTATTTTTGCAACACATAATGCCAATATTCCAGTTTTAGGAGATGCAGAAAGGGTAATAACTGCACATCATAATGAAGATGGTTCAATTAAACTTGTTTGTGGAACAATTGACTCAGAAAATACGCATAATGATATAGTTAATATTATGGAAGGAGGAGCAGAGGCGTTTAAGAAGAGGAATGAAATATATGGCGAGTGGATGTAAATGATAACTTGATATTAATTTGTTTTTGTAAGTGACAATAAAATGACAATACTTTTCCAAAAAACTATGTTCAAAACATATAAAACAGTTCAAAACTGAACGGTTTTTGCAACTAAAATTAAGGGAAAACAAGCCATTCCAAAAATATAACTAGGAAATCGAATAGATGCAGAATAATAAAAATTTTTTAAAGGAGGAGAGAAAGTGAAGTTAAAAAGATTAGTTATTTATCTAATGGTTATTTGCTTGCTATTCGCAACGCCTGTTCAAGCTGCAAATGGAAAGCGGATAAAAGCAAAAGGTGTATATTATTTAGATTTTATTAAAGCACCTAAATATTCTGGAGCAAAATTAAAAAATTGGCTTAAAAAAAAGGAGGCTTCTACTGGTAATACATGGTATCATATTGTCAAAACAAAACTTAGAGGAAGAACTCTGAAAGTGTGGGGAAAAATGAAGTACAAAAAGAGTTTAAAGTTAAGAGGGAAAAAGAGAAAACTGAAATATAATAAGTATATTTTTAAAATTTCTAGAAATGTAAAAGTATATGGAAGCGCATTTAATCAATATACGGGTGAGCATTATTGGATAAGAACTAGCTATAGCAAATGGATAAAGCAAATAAAAAGTGCTGAGAAACAAAAAATAAGTAGTGCATCCTGGCCATGTGGAAGATACTATGTAAAGAATGGAGTAATATATAAGATTGTAATTCCTTAATAGGAAATGAAGCCTACTGTCGCTAACGAACTCGAATAAAACCTGAAATGAAAAAACAATTCATTTCAGGTTTTATTATTAAGTGTTATAATACAAAAAGAGATTGTACGGAGGTGCTTTATGAACGAGAATGTTTTAAAGTTAAAAGAATGGATTGATGGTTCGGATAATATTGTGTTCTTTGGCGGAGCCGGAGTTAGTACGGAATCAGGAGTGCCGGACTTTAGAAGTGTGGACGGACTTTATAATCAAAAATGGGATTATCCACCAGAGACTATACTTAGTCACACATTCTTTATGAACAAGCCAGATGAGTTTTATAGATTTTATAGAGAGAAGATGTTGATAGAAGGGGTAGAGCCTAACCCTGCACATAAGGCGCTAGCTAAGCTAGAGGAGATGGGAAAGCTGAAGGCTGTAGTTACTCAGAATATCGACGGACTTCACCAGGCGGCTGGTAGCAAGGAAGTCTATGAACTTCACGGATCAGTGCATAGAAATTATTGTATGCAGTGTGGAAAGTTCTATGGCTTTGAAGATATATTGGAGATGGACCAGGTTCCTAGATGTGAGTGCGGCGGAATGATTAAACCTGACGTTGTGCTTTACGAAGAGGGACTAGACAATGTCACTATTCAAAAGTCTGTGGAGGCTATTGCCAATGCGGATATGTTGATAGTGGGAGGCACATCTCTTACAGTTTATCCAGCAGCAGGACTGGTTGACTATTACAGAGGAAACAAACTTGTTTTAATAAACAAAGACAGCACTGGCAAAGATGGTATTGCTAATCTTGTGGTGAATGAACCTATAGGAGAAGTACTTGGCAGTATAGTTGATTTAGGGTAAACTATTTGTCGGGAGTTAACATGGCTAAAAACATTAAAAGAAAACTGAAGAGAAAAACTAGAGAAGCTAGAAACACCAAGGCGGCTCAGGCTACTAGAGGTTTTATGACTAAGACTAGAGTGAAGGTGGGCTTGGTTATTCTTTGCGTGCTTTTAGTTGTGCTTGCTATATATCTATTTAACCGCTTTAAAACATACGACGGTTACAAAGTAGTAGACAAAATTGAGATGAAGAGCGGTGAGAGCAGCAAATTCCTTCCATTTGAAGGGGAGATAGTTAAATATAGTAGAAACGGAATATCATACCTAGATGGAGATACTACTTTGTGGGATGAATCATATGAAATGAAGAATCCTTTGGTAGATACTTGTGGAGATTACTTGTGTGTGGCAGATAAGAATGCTAATGATATTGAGATTTTTACTAAAGATGGAAAGAAGGGAAATGTTACTACAACATACCCTATTGCAAAAGCAGAGATAGCAGAGCAAGGTGTAGTGGCTGCGCTACTTAAAGATAAAGACGTAAACTATATTGAAGTGTTTGATAAAGAAGGAAATCTTTTGGTTTCTCACAAATCACTTCTTATTGAAAATGGATATCCACT
>CADBBS010000039.1 GCA_902793045.1 uncultured Lachnospiraceae bacterium | reverse complement strand
CGCAATAATCTTTCCGCCCACCGCTGCTTGAATAGGAACCTCAAACTGCTGGCGAGGGATTTCTTTCTTAAGCTTGCCACACATCTTTTTGCCGCGCTCAAATGCTGATTCTTCTGGCACAATAAATGAAAGCGCATCCACTTCTTCTTTATTGATAAGGATATCAAGCTTAACAAGCGTTGCTTTCTCGTAGCCTTTCATATCATAATCAAACGAAGCATAGCCGCGAGACCTAGACTTTAGCGCGTCAAAGAAATCATAAATAATCTCGTTTAGTGGCATATCGTATTTGATAAGGGCACGAGTTTCTTCCACATACTCCATGCTCTTGTAGATACCACGTCTTTGCTGACAAAGTTCCATAATAGGTCCAATGTATTCTGACGTAACCATGATCTCTGCAGCCACGATAGGCTCTTCCATGTAATCTATCTCACTAGGATCCGGGAGGTTGGTTGGGTTTGTAAGTTCAATCACCTCTCCGTCCGTCTTGTGAACTTTGTAAATAACTGATGGCGCTGTGGTAACTAGGTCTAGGTCGTACTCACGCTCCAAACGCTCTTGCACTATCTCTAGGTGAAGAAGTCCTAAGAATCCACATCTAAAGCCAAAGCCCAATGCCACTGAAGTTTCTGCCTCATACTGAAGGGCTGCATCGTTTAGCTGAAGTTTCTCAAGCGCATCTCTAAGGTCTGGATACTTTGCTCCATCTGCTGGATAAATTCCGCAGTAAACCATTGGGTGCACTTCCTTATATCCTGGTAGTGCTTCTGCTGCTGGATGGTTGGCGTCAGTCACTGTATCACCCACACGAGTGTCAGCCACATTTTTAATGCTTGCTGTAATGTATCCAACAGAACCAGCCTCTAGCTCATCGCAAGGGATAAACTGGCCTGCGCCAAAGTAGCCTACTTCCACCACTTGTGCTGTGGCGCCAGTAGCCATCATCTTTATGTCCATACCAGGTTTCACTCTACCTTCTTTAATTCGGCAGAAAACTATAACACCTTTGTATGAATCGTATAAACTATCAAAAATCAAAGCCTTCAAAGGTTCATTCTCATCACCTTCTGGAGATGGAATATTTTTAACTATCGCTTCTAGTACTTCTTTGCAGTTCTCGCCTGTCTTTGCAGAAATAAGAGGTGCTTCTGAAGCATCAATTCCTATTACATCTTCTATCTCAGCTTTCACTCTGTCAGGATCTGCCGATGGCAAATCAATTTTGTTTATAACTGGGAAGACCTCTAGGTCGTGATCTAGCGCAAGGTAAACATTGGCCAAAGTCTGAGCCTCTACGCCCTGTGCAGCATCCACCACTAGGATTGCTCCATCGCACGCCGCCAAACTTCTAGACACTTCGTAGTTAAAGTCCACGTGGCCTGGAGTGTCGATTAGGTTGAAGATATATTCTTCGCCGTCGTCGGCTTTGTAGACTGTTCGAATAGCCTGTGATTTTATAGTAATACCACGCTCGCGCTCTAGGTCCATGTTATCAAGGACCTGCGCTTGCATTTCACGCTCAGTTAAAAGACCAGTCATCTCAATGATGCGGTCTGCTAGCGTAGACTTACCGTGGTCTATATGCGCAATTATGCAAAAATTTCTGATTTTACTTTTGTCCATGATGTCTCCTTCAAAAATCCTTATATATTATACATAATTTTGCCCTAACTTTGTACTTTTTTTGTAATAAAATGAGGAGATATCTTTCGATATCTCCTCTTTATACATTATCTGAAAATATTAGTGTTTTTAGTCGTTTTTATACGCTTCGTCTATTCTTTGAATGAGGTACTCTCTATCAAACATTCTTGTATTGCTTAGTGGAATGTCAGGCGAAATACCTCCGTCAATATCTTCAATTTGGCCATTCTTCATAGTAACAAATTGTGATTCACTTGAAATCTGTTGAATTGAGCCAATGGCTGTTGAAACGAAACCAACTGCGCAAGCACCGCCACCGCTCTTGCCACCTGTGAGCAAGAAGTTACTATCAATAGACTTAAGCATGTTTGGTAGTAAATTACCACATGAGAATGATGAATCAGAAATATTAACAGCGACATTAAATCCTAATTCTTTCATAGATTTATCATCGTCATCTATTTTTCCATCTAAATTCAAATCGAACTGTTGCACCATTTGATGTAGAGCCCATGTATTTGGATTATTTAGATAAATGTTACTTGTCCCGCAAATAGCATTCATAGCAAATCCGCATGAATATATTGCTCCACCACCATTACAAGCAAGATCGATTACCACGTTCTTTGCATCGCTATCTTCGTTGCGTAGACGTCTTAAAGCATATGCAAATAAATCTACAGTATCACCATTAGGTGTTGGCTCATAACCAGGCTCATAGTATTTATCTACAGTCGTAAAAGTGAAACTATCAAAAGTGATAAATACAGTATTTCCTATACGTTCATAAGGTTTAACATCACCCAACATTTCTTTACGATAATTTCGAATCTGCATCTTATTATATAATCTATTCAAATAAGATGGACTAAGTCTAGAAGTATCATGTTCAACAGGTTCTTTCAAGAAACACGATTGAGTCGAATCCGTACTGTGGAAGTCCTCAAATAATATACGAGCTAGATCCATCTCAGATTTTGTTATTTCAACCAAGTCGCACGAAAGCATTTTTTCCTTATATCCTTTACGCTTAAAGAACATGTCAAAAACTGTAATATGATGCTTTGATTTGAGTCCATATCTTAAATCTAAAACATTACATAATTCATAATAGTTTACTTGAGCTAACGCATCTGAAATCTTATCTGTTTTTTTACAATCAAGGTATTTCTGATAATAATCTTTTCTGTCTTTATCAGTGGATAAATTAGGGTCAATTTCAAAAACGCCCTTACCATTGTACTGGTAGAACGCTCCAGCAAAAGACATAAATAAATCAGTATACGTTTGCAATGGTATTAAAATTTTGTCTCCATCGCGAAGCATAGGGACTTCGTCAAATCCGAATGTGCAAATTACCTTATCTCCTCCGTTGTATCTGTCTAGCGAATCTGTTTGATATAGTTTTGTATTATATTTAGCTACTGGAGAAAATACATTAAATGGCATACAACCATTAACTACTAGCGTAGATGTAATGTCGCTAAACTCCATACGCTGTTTATCGTAGTCAAAACCTACCGTCGTACCCATTGGCATCAAATAAGAATGACTCAATCCAGTTTTCGCCTTAGTTTTTTTAGCTTGAGTGGTATAAAAAAGAGATTTTAAACAATCTGTAATTGCCATATCATCAGAAACAAACGCTACATCTGGATATGCTGATGAAAAATACATTTCTTTATTTTGTGTTTTTATTACGCCAGGTGTATCGCATGAATACCATGGAATTGTCTTCTTAGTTACTACAGCCTTCTTAACTGTAATAGTAAGTTTCTTGCTAAGTTTTTTCTTCTTCTTATTTTTTCCCTTTGTCTTTACAGTAATCTTAGCTTTGCCTGCTTTTTTAGCAGTAACCTTAATCTTTTTACCGCTTACTTTTACAGTAGCAACACTTTTGTTGCTAGACTTTGCGGTAAACTTCTTACTCGCCTTACCTTTAACTTTTACCTTTACCTTGTAAGACTTAGTTACAGAATCTTTGTCTATAGGAACCACGATAGTAGCCTTCTTCTTTACGCTAATTGACTTAACATATTTTTTAGAAGACTTCGCTGGAACGTATACCATCATAGTTGTACATAGCGCAACTGTAAGTATTAAGCTCACTACTCTTTTCATATGTCTTTTCATGAAAATTCTCCTCCAAATCTTTAGTTTAAATACATATGTTCTATTCAATTTATTTAAAATTATACAGCAATAAAATCTTAATCTCAATGCATAAAAAAAGGAGATATCTAACGATATCTCCTTTTAAACTTAATCAGTTATTTAACTTCAATCAATTATTCAGCATCGTCTGCTAACATCTTCTTAGCATTTGATAGCATTGACAAATAAATGAAGTATCTAATAATACCAAGAACAAGTGCTACAATTGCTAGTACTAATACAACAACTGCTGCAGCTGTACTCTGAGTTGCTACTCCAATAATAGAAGCAATAATCTGAAGAACAGTTACAACGATGATTAGCTTAAATATTAGCAATCCCTTCTGTGCAACTTTTGCATCCTGTTTAGCGTTAGCAAGGTTGATAATACCTTGGATAACTAGAACGTTTACAATCAAGTTGATTAATGTTCCACCATTAGATGCATAATCTTTAGCACTACCAGATGCACTCAATGCAATATTTACAATCAATGAGACAACAAAGTAAAGAATCATAGCATATAATGCATATTTAAAGAATGGTTCATCCTTTCCTGCCTGTACTAAACCTACGATGTTAATGATTGCACCAACTAGCATAATGATTGCACCAATAGTAGCTAGGATTCCTCCACCTACCATAGAACCAGCTGCTGCATTTGACACTGTGTCTCCACTGCTTGCAGCTGCACCTATTACTGCTATACTACCAATTCCTAGTAGTACAAATGAAATAAGTCCTAGGATCTCAGCTGTAAAAATTTTACTTACACCTTTCGCTGCGTTTGGAAATTTCATAACATTTTTCTCCTTTTCATTAATGAATTTTTCCGGAATTAATTCCGCTATAATTTTACCAAGTATTGTGGATTTATGCAATAAAAAAAGCGTAAAACCACAATATAGTGTGGTTTTACACCTAAATTATCTATTTTACACTTTTACCTTAATCATATTTCGCATAGCATTGATAACCGCTATCACCATAACACCTACATCAGCAAATACCGCTAGCCACATTGGAATCTCCCCAAAGAAACTTAGCGCCATACAAATCACTTTGATGCCTACGGCAAAGTAAATGTTTTCATATACAATGCGCATACATTTCTTTGCAATCTTCACTGACTTTAGAATGTTTAGTGGTTCATCATCCATCAAGACTACGTCTGCTGCTTCTATGGCTGCATCTGATCCTAGAGCACCCATAGCAATACCAACATCTGCTCTTGCTAGCACTGGAGCATCGTTTATACCGTCGCCCACAAAGCCGACAGTCTCCTTCTTGCCCTTGGCAGCAAGTATTTCTTCCACCTTGTCTACTTTCTCATTTGGAAGAAGTTCTCCATATACTTCATCTACTCCCAAAGTTTTTGCAACATCGTCTGCCACATTCTTTGCATCACCTGTAAGGATGATAGTCTTCTTCATTCCGTATTTCTTAAGTCCTTTGACGGCCGCTTCTGCTGTGTCTTTTAGCATATCGCAAATCAAGATGTGGCCTGCATACGTACCATCTATAGCCACGTGAACTACTGTTCCAATATCATCGTGGCATGATTTAAACTCTACATTTTTATTATTCATCAATTTGGCATTTCCAACCAAGATAGTCTTATCGTCAATCTTAGCTTCAATTCCAAATCCAGCCAACTCTTGTACGTCTTTTACGCGTTCTTTGTCGAGGGCTCTACCTCGTTTTTCACTCTCATCAATCAAGCACTTGCTGATAGGATGGCTCGAATGAATCTCCGCCAAAGCTGCCAGTTCTATTAGTTCCTCGTCATCCACGCTATTGTGGTGAACTCCATTTACTTCAAAGACGCCCTTTGTCATAGTACCAGTCTTATCAAACATGATGTATTTAAGCTTAGCAAGGCTCTCCATAAAGTTTGAACCTTTAACCAAGATACCCTGGCGGCTTGCACCACCAATACTTGCAAAGAAGCTTAGGGGGATACTGATAACCATTGCGCAAGGGCAACTAATTACTAAGAATGTAAGTGCTCGGTACGCCCAACTTCTCCAGCCAGGGTCTGTACCCATAATTATATTTATAACGGGCGGAATAAGCACAACCGCCAAAGCCAATCCACATACGATTGGTGTATAGTACTTCGCAAACTTTGTAATGAAGTTTTCTGAGTTTGCTTTTTTGTCGTCCGCGTTTTCTACTAATTCTAATACCTTTGAAACTGTGGATTCGCCGAAGGCTTTTGTAGTTTTTATTTCTAAAACGCCGTTTAGGTTGATCGTTCCACTTATAACGTCGCTTCCCTCTTCCACATCTACCGGAGCGCTCTCACCAGTTAGCGCTGCTGTATCTAAAGTAGACATTCCGCTGACAACAGTTCCATCGATAGGGACTTTCTCGCCAGGCTCCACGATAATTATATCGCCCACTTTTATCTCGTGAGGATCTACCTGCTTGATCTCGCCATCAACTTTAATATTTGCATAGTCAGGTCTGATGTCCATCAACTCGCTAATGCTATTTCTGCTCTTATTGACAGCGTAGTGCTCAAACAATTCACCAATCTGGAATAGAACTACTACCATTACGCATTCTCTTAATTCTTCGCCCAGGGCGAAACAGCCGATAGTGGCGATTGCCATTAAGAAGTTTTCGTCAAAGACGTGTTTCTTAAGCAAACTTTTGAAAGCTCCCCAGATTATGTCGTATCCTGCAATCAAATACGGAACAACATAAAATGCTCTTACTATCCAAATGTTTTCTGGCAAAACTCCTTTTGCTTCTAACACTTCTAGCGCAATCGTCATTAAAACAGCTATTACAATTCTTGCAATAACTATTTTGTTTGAACCGTGATTATGCTCATGTCCACATCCACAGTCATGATCATGACAACCGCAACTGCCATGATTATGATTATGTTCATGCTCGTGATTATGCTCGTGTTCGTGATTGTGTTCGTGTCCCATTGTATTACCTCATTTTAAAGGGGCGATTAAATCGCCCCATATTTTATATTTGCTCTAATGCTTGTTTTACATCTGCTATCAAATCTTCTTTATCTTCAAGTCCACAAGAAACTCTGATTAGTCCAGCTGGGATTCCTGCATCCTCTAACTGCTGGTCTGTAAGTTGTCTGTGTGTTGATGTAGCAGGGTTTAAACAGCATGATCTAGCATCAGCTACGTGAGTCTCAATAGCGATTAGTTTAAGACTCTTCATAAACTTCTCAGCTTCTGCTCTTCCGCCGTCCAAGACAAATGAAACGACTCCGCATCCACCATTTGGCAAATATTTCTGAGCTATCTCATAGTATTTGTCGCTAGGAAGACCTGAGTAAGTAACTGACTTAACCTTTGGATGGTCATTTAGAAACTCTGCCACTGCCTGTCCATTTTCAACATGCTTAGGCATACGTACATGTAATGACTCAAGTCCATTGTTTATATAGAACGCATGCTGTGGAGATTGGATACTTCCCAAGTCTCTCATCAACTGCGCTGTACACTTAGTGATAAATGCTCCCTCATTTCCAAACTGCTCAGCGTATGTAATTCCGTGATATGACTCATCTGGAGTAGTTAGTCCAGGGTATTTGTCGGCGTGAGCCATCCAGTCAAACTTACCAGCGTCGATAATAGCACCACCCACACTTACTCCGTGTCCATCTATGTACTTTGTAGTAGAGTGTGTAACGATATCTGCACCCCACTCAATAGGTCTGCAGTTAACTGGTGTAGGGAATGTGTTATCAATAATGAAGATGATTCCGTGATCGTGTGCAACCTTTGCCCATTTCTCAATGTCGAGAACTGTTAGGGCTGGGTTTGCGATAGTCTCTCCAAACACAGCCTTTGTATTATCTTGAATAGCTGCTGCTATCTCTTCTTCAGATGCATCAGGTGATACCCATGTCACATCGATTCCCATCTTCTTCATAGTAACTTCAATCAAGTTGAATGTTCCACCATATATAGATGATGAAGATACGATATGATCTCCATTTTCACACACGTTAAATAGAGCAAAGAAGTTTGCAGCCTGACCAGATGATGTTAGCATTGCTGCTGTTCCACCTTCCATCTCGGCTAGCTTTGCTGCTACCAAGTCATTAGTAGGATTTTGGAGTCTTGTATAGAAGTATCCAGCTGCCTCTAGGTCAAATAGTTTGGCCATATCTTCGCTAGTGTCGTACTTCCATGTAGTTGACTGGTAAATAGGTACCTGTCTAGGTTCTCCATTTCCTGGTGTGTATCCACCTTGTACACATTTTGTATCGATTTTACTCATAATAGTTTCCTTTCGTAAATAATAGTCTTACTAAGTAGTAATTTTACCATTATAAGAAATATCACTCAATAGTATTTTAGTTAGTTGTAACTAACTTGTCAATGTTTTTCGCCACCTAAAAAAGGATTGATGCTTTCACATCAATCCTTTTTTCAAACAACAAATTAGAATTTGTATTTATCCATCCAATTACTAAACTCCCAAGCTTCTTGATTAATAACATTTGAGAATTTAGAAATAATCTTCTTTCCGCCTTTGACAACATATGCTTTAGCTTTATATTGGTATGCTTTTTTCGCTTCAACGTTTTTGTCAAAGCACCAATATGTATCGCCTTCTCCATGTGATGATGGTTTTATTTCTACATCAACCTTTTTAAAGTCTTTTTCTCCTGGTCCTTTTCTATAAACAATAAATTTGCTTGTTTTTACACCTTCGCCTGAAACTATATCAAAGATAATACATTTTTCTGGATCATATTCATCTTCATAACTATTTAGTCTCAACGATGGTTTATCCACTCCAACACAAACTTCTAAGAAATACTTAGAATATGAAGTCGCAACAAGTTTATTCTTACCTTTTTTCTTTTTATATGCATTAACATAATATGCATAGTAATGATTTACTTTGACTTTTTTGTCAGTATATTTTTGTTTTTTCTTTGATACTGTTTTAATCTTTTTATATTTTTTCTTAGAAAGTTTTACTTTTCCTTTTTTTACTAGCTTTGTAACATCTGCTCTGTAGATAACAAATTTACTAACTTTTTTCTCTTTATACCAATTCAATTTCACCCTGTCTAACTTTGGTGTTGCTTCGAAATACATTGATTCTACAGCACCTTCTACTTTTACTGGTTTAACCTGAACACCTATAAGTAGACCAAACACAAGTGCAAAGCTTAAAACAATACTTAATACTTTTTTCACAATAATATCCTCCTATTTTTTACTTATTCTTCATATGGTTTACTTTTTGCTTGAAGTTTTACTACTTTTGAATACTTTGTATAGTATTTCTTCTTTCCTTTTTTCAAATATCCGCGAACTTTGTACTTATAATACTTGTTAGTTTCTACATTAGTGTCACAATACAAGAAATCATAGTCGTCTGAATTTGATGTAGCTTTTAATTTGATCTTCTTATATTTTTTATCGTTAGGTCCTTTTCTGTATATAAAGAATTTCTTTGGCTTAACGCCTTTGCCGTAGTCTGCTCTAAAGAAAATCTGTTTTTCAGATGTAGCATAGTTATCATTGCTGCTCTCAACAACTACTGGTTTTTCGAAGCCCACATATCCCCAATCTTTAAAGGAACTATATGATGTGAATTCCTTTACATACTTTCCATCTACCTTCAAATAAAAATCCGCATAGTATGCATAACATCTTTTCTTTTTAACTGTTGTGTTAAGGAAAGATGTAGACTTTCCTGATAATGTATAAATCTTTTTAAACTTTTTCTTTGATAATTTAAATGATTCTCCGTACTTCTTATACTTTTTAGTTATGTCTGCTCTATAAATCACTATTTTCTTACAATGATTGCATTTTTCCCAATCAAGTCTAATGCTCTTCATCTTTGGTGTGACTGTGATATACCACGAATCAACTGTGTCATCAGCTTTTGCGGGTTTCACTTGAATTCCAAAGCCTAAACCAACCACAAGAGCTAATGATAATACTAAAGCAATTATTCTTTTCATAATAACTTCCTCCTATATTCGCTTTTATAGTTTTTCCGCACTATACTCTATTTAGTATTATACCATATACTCTTTATTTTTATGTGATTATGTTTTATAATTTCATCATGAATTACGCAGAGTTAAAAACTTATGATGTGGCAAACGGCCCTGGAATTAGGGTCTCTTTATTTGTGAGCGGATGTACTCATGCTTGCAAAGGCTGCTTTAACGAGGAGGCTTGGGACTTTAATTACGGAAAGCCATTTACCGATGAAGTGATTGACCAGATAATCGACACTATGTCCTTTGGCGCATATCGTGGCATTACCTTTTTAGGCGGCGAGCCACTTGATCCAAAAAACCAGTCGGAAGTTTTAAAGACCGCAAAAAGAGTTAAGGAAGCATACCCCGACAAAGACATATGGCTATTTACAGGTTACCTTTACGAAGACTTGACTGGTAAGATGGCCAAGGAATGTCCGGACTTAGAGGAGATTTTGTCTTTGGTGGATGTAATGGTCGATGGACCTTATGTGGAAGCTAAAAGAAATATAATGCTACTCTTCCGCGGTTCAGAAAACCAAAGATTA
>CADBBS010000038.1 GCA_902793045.1 uncultured Lachnospiraceae bacterium | reverse complement strand
ATCACAACATATAGTGATGTAACTTGACATAATATAGGTCAAAAAGTATAATTTAAATGTTGTATTTGTACAATGATAACTAAATAAGGAGGTGCTCCAATGATACCTATTTATGTATGGATTGCAATATGTATTGTATCTGCGGCGGTTGCTTCTTTAATTTCAATATTAATTCGTAAAAAAACAGTTGAAAAGACTATTGGATCAGCAGAAAAGAAGGCTCGTGAGATTATTGACGATGCTATTAAGGATGCTGAAGCTAAGAAGAAGGAAATGCTTCTTGAAGCAAAAGAAGATAATCTAAAGACTAAAAACGAACTAGAAAAAGAAGTTAGAGAAAGACGTTCAGAGATACAGAAATTTGAGCAACGTATTCTTAACAAAGAGGAGGCTGTTGAAAAGAAAGCCGACGCTATTGATAAGAGAGAACAGAGCTTGAAGGATAGAGAAGAAAATCTAGCCGAGAAACAAGCTAAGGTAGATAAGTTAAGTGAGCAACGCGTAAATGAACTAGAACGAATCTCTGGTTTAACCTCCGAACAAGCAAAAGAACAATTATTAAATACTGTTGAAGAAGAAATTAAGATTGAGACTGCTAAGGTTATAAAAGAAGGCGAAGCAAGAATCAAAGAAGAGTCTGATAAAAAGGCTCGTGATATTATTGTTAATGCCATTCAGAAATGCGCTACAGACCAAGTATCTGAAGCCACAATCTCAGTAGTTCAATTACCTAACGAAGACATGAAAGGTAGAATTATCGGACGTGAGGGTCGTAACATTAAGACTCTTGAGTCGTTAACAGGTGTTGATTTGATTATCGATGACACTCCTGAGGCAGTAGTTCTATCAGGATTTGATCCTATCAGAAGAGAAGTTGCAAGAATTGCACTTGAGAAGCTAATAGTCGATGGACGTATTCAGCCAAGTAGGATTGAAGAAATGGTCAACAAGGCTAAGAAAGAAGTCGAGACTGTTATTCGTGAAGAAGGTGAGTCTGCTACATTAGAAGTAGGAGTTCACGGCATTCATCCAGAACTTATTAAACTTCTAGGTAAGATGAAGTTTAGAACAAGTTATGGACAAAATGCTCTAAAGCACTCTATAGAAGTTGCACATCTATCAGGCCTTATGGCTGCAGAAATGGGATTAGATGTACGTGTAGCTAAGAGAGCGGGACTTTTACATGATATTGGTAAAGCAGTGGATCACGAACAAGAAGGTACTCACATCCAGTTGGGTGTAGATCTTTGTAGAAAATACAAAGAGTCAGGCGTTGTTATTAACGCTGTAGAAGCACATCACGGTGATGTTGAACCAGAAACATTAATCGCTTGTATCGTTCAGGCTGCAGATGCTATTTCAGCTGCTAGACCTGGTGCAAGACGTGAAACACTTGAGACTTACACAAACAGACTAAAACAGTTAGAAGATATCACAAATTCATTTGAAGGTGTTGATAATTCTTTTGCTATTCAAGCAGGTAGAGAGATTCGAGTTATGGTGGTTCCTGACAAAGTTAGCGATGCCGACATGGTATTGATGGCTAGAGATATTTCTAAGCAGATTGAAGCTGAATTGGAATATCCTGGACAGATTAAAGTTAACGTAGTTAGAGAATCAAGAGCTATAGATTACGCAAAATAAAATCTACATTTAAAGGGAATATGTTTTACATATTTCCCTTTTTTTATGATATACTTTCTATGATTAAAGGAGAGAAACTATGAGCAAAATTGGTTTTATTGGAATGGGAAATATGGGATATGCGCTAATGAATGGATGTCTCAAATTCTTCGACAAAGAAAATGTATTGTTCTTTGACACTAACACAGATAGATGTGAAGAAGTAAAAGGCGAAACAGGAGTTGATTTTGTTTCATCTGTAAATGAATTAGTTGAAAACGTTAAGTTTGTAGTACTTGCTATTAAACCTCAGGTTTATGAAGTGGCGCTAGATGGAATTGAATCATCAGTTAGTGAAGATACAATCATTATTTCACTAGCACCTGGCATTACAGTTGATAAAGTTAAATCTTTAACATCAGCTAAGAAGGTTATTAGAACAATGCCTAACACACCAGCTATGGTAGGTGAAGGGATGACTGGTATTTGTTATAACGAGGAAGTATTTTCTCCAGATGAAGAAATTGTTATAGATAAGATTTTTAATTCAGTTGGTAAATATAAAAAGGTGGATGAAGATTTAATGAACGCAGTAGTATGCGCAAGCGGAAGTTCACCTGCTTATGTATTTATGTTTATTGACTATTTGGCTAAGTCAGTTGAGAAATTAGGACTCACAAGAGATGAGTCAATTGATTTTGTTGCTCAAACAGTTTTAGGATCAGCTAAGCTTTTGATGGAGACGGGAGAAGATCCAGATGTATTAAAAGAAAAAGTTTGCTCACCTGGCGGCACTACTATAGAGGGTGTTAAAAAGTTAGATGAGAATGAACTTGAGAAAGCTATAGATGAAGCAACACAGGCGTGTTTCAAAAGATGTATAGAATTACAGTAGTTAATCTAAAAGATATAGTGATTTAAAAATTTATCTATTTAAAGAGAAGGTAAGATTATGAAAGATTTCAAAAGAATAAACAGAGAGAGTGTTTACAAAGGAGCGATTATTGAGTTTTGTAAAGATCAAGTAATTACTCCTGAAGGCAACAGGGTAGAGTGGGATTATCTTATCCACAAAGGAGCTGCAGCTATCATTCCAGTTATGGATGATGGGAGAATCATTATGGTTCGTCAGTGGAGAAATGCGATTGACAAATTTTCTCTTGAGATTCCTGCTGGTGGAAAAGATACAGTAGAAGAATCTACACTAGATTGTGCGACTAGAGAATTAGAAGAAGAAACTGGCTATAAAAGTGACAATGTAGAATTCCTTATTACTATAGTTCCGGCCATTGCATATTCAGGTGAGACTATTGATATTTATGTAGCCCATGACCTAGTAAAATCTGAACAGAACTTGGACGAAGATGAAGATATTGAGATTGAAATCTACACAGTAGAGGAGTTGGTTCAAATGATTATGAACAACGAAATAAATGACTCTAAAACAATCTCAGCCATTTTGACTTATTATTTAAAATATTGCAAAAAAAATTAAAAAAAGATTTTTTACAAGATATTGTGTCAAGTAAAACTATGCTTTGAATATATAGTGTAAATTTTATGTAACCCAGTAAAATCCCCATTTTATTGGGTTATTTTTTGTTTGATTTTACATAAAAAAGTATATATAATACTAACTACATCTCTGTGAAGAGGTTAGCGGGAAAAATGGAAGAAATTATAAAACAGTTTTTGAAACAACTAAATAAACAGAAATCTATTTCAAAGAATACTGAAGAGTCTTACAAAAGAGATTTAACAAAAATGTTTGAGCACATGAAGGTGTCATCTAAAACAGCACTTGCTAAAGTTAGACAAAAAGACATTGAAAAGTATATCAAGCATTTAAATAAGTTAGGTAGAAAACCAGCTACAATCTCAAGAACGATTGCTTCAGCAAAAGCATTCTTTGCTTATTGTGTATCAGCTGATTTAGTTAAGACTAATCCAGCATCTAACCTAAAGGCACCTAAAATAGAAAAGACAGTGCCAGAGATTTTGTCGGTTAAGGAGATTGATGCGTTACTTAAGCAACCGTCAAAAAACACTCCAAAAGAATTAAGAGACAAATCTATGTTGGAACTTCTCTATGCGACAGGTATGAGAGTGAGTGAGTTGATCGCACTAAAGTTAGAAGATGTAAATATCAAACTTGAATATATAGTTTGTCATAATAGAAAGCAGAACAGAATCATTCCTTTTGGAACAGCTGCTAAAAATGCTTTGACGAAGTATTTGTCAGACGGAAGAGATAATCTTTTAGGAGATAATAAAGATAGTGAAATATTATTCCCTAACTGCTCAGGCGGACAAATGAGTAGACAAGGCTTTTGGAAATTGATTAAGTCGTATGGTAAGAAAGCAGGAATTGGATCTGAACTTACACCGCATACATTAAGACATTCATTTGCAGCACACTTAGTTGAGAATGGTGCAGACTTAAAATCAGTTCAACAGATGTTAGGACATTCAGATATTTCTACTACACAGATTTATATGAATTCACAAAATACAAGAGTGAGAGAGGTGTATGCAAAAGCACACCCTAAAGCATAAAAAAACAGATTGATGGTTAATCAATCTGTTTTTTATTTAAAAGAAAAGGATACCTGGTTGGTATCCTTTTTATTATTAGTCTAATTCGTCTGCAATCTTCTTTAGTAAGTATTCTGTGTCATCCCATCCAATACATGGATCAGTGATTGATTTACCATATGTGTGCTCGTCAATACTTTGATTTCCTTCTTCAATATAACTCTCAATCATTAGACCTTTGATGAAGTCGTGTAAATCATCCGAATGACTCTTGTGATAAAGAACATCTTTTGCAATTCTAATTTGTTCCTTGTATTTCTTACCAGAGTTGTAATGGTTACAATCAACGATAAGAGAAGGATTAGCAAAACCTTTTTCAACATACTTAGTATAAAGATTTAGCATATCTTCGTAGTAGTAGTTTGGAATTGCTTTACCATCTTTGTCGCAAGCGCCTCTAAGAATTGCGTGTGCAAATGGATTACCAGTAGTTTCTACATCCCATCCTCTGTATATAAAGTTGTGAGATGATTGAGCAGCTTCAATAGAATTAAGCATAATGCTGATATCACCGCTAGTAGGGTTTTTCATTCCGACAGGAATAAGCATTCCACTTGCTGTTAATCTGTGCTGTTGATCTTCGACACTACGAGCTCCCACAGCTACATATGACAAGCAGTCTGTAAAGTATCTAGTGTTTTCAGGATATAGCATTTCATCTGAAATAGGAAAACCAGTTTCTTCCATAATTTGTACAAACAATGAACGAATAGATAGAAGCCCGTTAAGCAAATCAGATTCTTTTTCTGGATCTGGCTGATGGAGCATTCCCTTATATCCCTTACCAGTTGTTCTAGGTTTGTTTGTATATATTCTTGGAACAATAAATACTTTATCCTTTATTTCTTCTTGAACTTTAGCAAGTCTATGAACATAATCTAAAACTGCTTCTGGATTATCAGCAGAACAAGGTCCAATAATAGCCAAAAATCGCTTATCTTCTCCAGTAAATATTTTCTTTAATGTTTCATCGTTTTCAGCTTTTTTCTGAGCTACTTTTTCAGGCACTGGAAATTGTTCTTTTATCTCTTTTGGCACTGGTAGTTTTCTGTTAAATACACTTCCCATATTTGACCTCCTTTTTTACAATATTTTCTAGCAAGTATACCACAAAAATTACCAAAAATGTGAGAAAAATTTATATATTAAAAATAGCATTAAAATATTCAAAAATAGGTAATTTTGTAGTATTATATACAGGGTGTGCGCAACTTTAGAATGCGCATATTTGGTGGTAATTATGTTTGGAAAAAATAAAGAGAAAAAAGAGAATACAAAAGAACATAAGCACTCAGTGAAGCACGCTAAAGAAGATATTAAAGGCTTAGAAAAAAGAGCGTCTTCTAGATATCAAAAAGTGAGAGGTTTCTTCAAAGAAACATACAATAAAAGGATTATGTATATGTATATTGTATGTGCGCTTGGAGTAACTTTTTTAAT
The DNA here is from genome assembly GCA_902793045.1 of uncultured Lachnospiraceae bacterium. Taxonomy (GTDB): domain Bacteria; phylum Bacillota; class Clostridia; order Lachnospirales; family Lachnospiraceae; genus Eubacterium_G. The sequence continues at coordinate 5,474 of CADBBS010000038.1, read as the reverse complement.
TGAAGTTTTGGCGAGAGGATCACTAATTAAAGGTATTTACTATGTAATATCTTCTCCATATGTTTTTATTGTTAATGCATTGATTGTTCTAATGACTTTATCGGTAACTTTGCTACTAAGAAGAAGATTCTTTGGTATGGCATTGATTAGTTTGATTTGGATTATTTTCGGTGTAAGCAATTGTATTTTAATGGCAAATAGAGTTACACCTTTTACAGCAGTTGATTTGATGCTTATTGATAGTGCCTTTGACGTGCTAGATAAATACTTTGACTTTTGGCAGATTGTTCTTGTGATTATTGCTTTAATAGCAGCTATTGCCGGAATAGTTTACTTGTGTTTTAAGGCGCCAAAAGTTAATCATAAAATTCAGTATGTAAGAAATATAGCAGCCATAATTATTATATGGGCTATTGGTTTTGGCGCTATACAGTTAGGCCTTGGATCGGGTCTTATTCCTAGACAGTTTGGTAATTTGAGAGATAGTTATACCTCTTATGGCTTTGTTTATTGTTTCTCAAACAGTTTAGTAAATACTGGAGTAAAGAAACCTGAGAACTATTCTGAAGAAGCTATTAGAGCCCTTATCAACGGAAAGACATATAAGAAAGCAAAAGAAAAACCAAACATTATTTTCTTGCAGTTAGAATCATTCTTTGACTTGAACAAAGTTAAGAAGATTAAATTGTCGCAGAATCCTGTGCCTACTTTTACAAAACTTAAAAAGAAATTCCCGAGTGGATATTTAAACGTTCCTGTAGTAGGAGCTGGTACTGTAAATACAGAGTTTGAAACAATGACAGGTATGAACATGGACGACTTTGGCCCAGGTGAGTATCCGTTTAAAACTATTTTGAATAAGAAATCTTGTGAGAGTATTGCATTTAACTTAAGACCTTATGGCTATAAGTCTCACGCTATTCACAATAATACAGCTACATTCTATGGACGTAATCATGTATTTGCCAACTTGGGTTACGACACATTTACATCTATAGAAAATATGGACGAATTAGAAGAAACACAAAATGAGTGGGCTAAGGATAAGTGTTTGACAAAGTATATAATGGATACTTTGAAATCGACAAAGAAACAGGATTATATATATACAATTTCTGTTCAAGGTCACGGAGCATATCCTTCTGAAGATTTAGGTTCTTTTATAAAGGTAAAAGGTATAGAAGAGGAAGGGTTAAAAAACCAATACGAATACTATGCTACTCAAACATATGAGATGGATGCTTTTGTAAATGAACTAACAAAGAAATTGAAGAAGTTTAAAGAAAAAACTATTCTAGTAATGTATGGTGATCACTTGCCATCGCTTGGTATTACTGGAAATGACTTAGAGAATGGTAATGTTTATCAAACTGAATATATCATTTGGTCTAACTATAAAACAAAATACACTAATGAAGATTTGGAAGCATATCAGCTAGAGCCAAAGATTTTGAAGGACCTACATATTACAGAGGGAGAGATAAACAATTACTCTCAAAAACATAGAAAAGATAAAGATCAAAAAGCTTATTTGGAAGGCTTACACAAATTAGAATATGACCAGTTGTATGGAAAGAACCTAGCTAACAATGGTAAAAATCCTTACAAGCCTACAAACTTAAAGTTTGGTTTGTATGAAGTTAGCATTAGTTCAATAAACCCAATGCGTAATGATGTTGGAACAATATACATTTACGGAAACAACTTTACTCCATACAGCAAGGTTTATATAAATGATGAAAAATACGACACAATCTACATTGATAGAAATACATTGATTGTTCAATATCCTGAACTTAAAGGTGGGGATGGATTTGTCGTTAAGCAGCAAAACTCTGACACACATATATTGTCCGAGACAAAGAAGTATTCTTATGCTGCGGAAGAGACCAACGCTAGAAAGATAAAAGAAACTAAAGCTAAAAAGAAGAAACATAAAAAGAAATAGGTAAAGTATGGATCTAGAATTTAAACTTCAAGTGTTTGAAGGCCCTTTGGACTTATTGCTTCACTTGATAGAAAAAAACAAAATAGATATTTACGATATTCCGATTGTGGAGATTACAGATCAGTATTTGGAATATGTTAATCAAATGCCTAAAGAAGACTTGGATATGGCTAGTGAGTTTTTGCTTATGGCAGCTACGCTTATAGATATCAAGAGTAGAATGCTTCTTCCTAAGGAAGTGGATGAAGAAGGTAATGAGATTGACCCAAGAGCTGAACTTGTAGAGAAGCTAATTGAGTACAAGATGTACAAACATGCGGCTCAAGAACTTCGTGATATGCAAGTCTATGCTGGCAAATCTTTGTACAAAGAAGAGACGCTTCCTAAAGAAGTAAAGAAATACAAACAGCCAGTGGATTTGGATAAACTACTAAAGGATGTCGATCTTTCAAAACTAAATGAGATTTTCCAAATGGTTCTCAGACGTCAGGTTGATAAGATTGATCCTGTCAGAAGTAAGTTTGGAACAATTGAAATGGAGGAAGTTAGTCTTCCAGAAAAGATGGAATTTGTTTCACACACTATCAAGACTAAAAAGAAATGTAGTTTTAAACAGTTGTTAGAGAACTCTTCGTCAAAGATAGAGGTAGTGGTTTCATTCTTGGCCATATTAGAGTTGATTAAAGTGGGCGAGATTGAAGTATCACAGGAACATACTTTTGATGATATTTATATTACATCTATAGAATAGGGGTTATTAAGATGGATAACAAAAAAATGAAGGCAGACATTGAATCAATTCTTTTTACGATGGGTGAATCAGTTGAGATACCTGTTATTGCGAAAGCATTGGAAATCAAATCTGCCGATGTAAGAAAAATTGTAAAAGAATTACAAGATGAATATGAGGAAGATGGTAGAGGGTTGAAGATTATCGAATTAGATAATGCATTTCAAATGTGTACGAAGCCTGAAACATATGAATCGTTAATTAAAGTTGCAAAACAGCCAAAGAGACAAGTACTTACTGATGTTTTGATGGAGACACTTTCTATTGTTGCTTATAAGCAACCTGTTACAAAGACAGAGATAGAAAGAATCAGGGGAGTAAAATCTGACTTTGCTGTAAATAAACTTATCGAATATCAACTAGTTGAAGAAGTTGGAAGATTAGATGCTCCGGGACGTCCTTTGCTATTTGGAACTACTGAAGAGTTCCTTAGAAGATTCGGCGTTCAGTCAGCTGATACTTTACCTGTATTTGACCCAGACACTATTAATGAGATTAAGTCTGAAGTGGAAGACGAAGTTGTATTCACTTCAAATGATCAATAATCTAAAGTGAGGAAAAACTAGGAGAAGAGTTATGAAATTTACAAAGATGCAAGGTTGTGGAAACGATTACGTTTACATCAATGGATTTGTATATGAAATTGATGAACCTGAAGAACTATCTAAAAAAGTAAGCGACAGACATTTTGGAGTAGGATCAGATGGACTTATTTTAATCAATCCATCAAATGAAGCTGATTTTAGAATGAACATTTACAACGCTGATGGATCTGAAGCCAAGATGTGTGGTAACGGAATCAGATGTGTGGGAAAATATGTCTATGACAAAGAAATGACAAACAAAAAGATTGTCACAGTTGAGACATTGTCTGGAATTAAAACTTTGTTCTTATCAGTAAATGATGAAGACAAAGTAGAATCAGTAAGAGTAAATGTTGGTAAACCATCTCTTACACCTTCTGAGATTCCAGTTGTTTCTGATAAAGAACAAGTACTAGATGAATCAATTAAGGTTGCTGGCAAGAAATTTAAGATGACTTGTGTTTCAATGGGTAATCCACACTGCGTTGTTTTCGTGGATGATGTTGAAAACTTCGATATTGAAAAGTATGGTCCAGAGTTTGAAAACAACGAACTATTCCCAGATAGAATTAATACTGAGTTTGTTCAAGTGGTTGATAAAAACCACATTAAGATGAGAGTTTGGGAGAGAGGTTCTGGTGAGACTATGGCTTGCGGAACTGGCGCTAGTGCTAGTGCAGTTGCATCTTACCTTAATGAATTTACTGAAAACGAAGTATATGTTGAGTTGCTTGGTGGAACATTATACATCGAATACGATACAAACGAGGATGCTGTTTACATGACAGGTCCAGCAGAGATTTCCTTTGAAGGAGAGATTGAAGAATAATGTTAGGAAGACTCTTAGAGAGAACTGAATATAAAGTAATCCAAGGTGATACAAATATCGCTATAAATAAACTTTGCTATGATTCTAGAAAAGTGGAAAAGGGCGATGTTTTCGTCTGCATCAAAGGTGCAGGATTTAACGCACATGACTTTGTAGATGACGTGGTAGAAAAAGGTGCTGCAGCTCTTATAGTTCAAGAAGATGTTGAGGTGTCTAGTGATGTTACGGTTGTGAAAGTTGAAAACACTAGAAAAGCATTGGCTTGTATGTCAGCGGCATACTTTGATTATCCTGCAGAGCAACTAACAACTATTGGTATTACTGGAACTAAAGGTAAAACTACAACCACATATATGGTTAAATCTGTCCTTGATAGTGTTGGAATAAAAACCGGACTTATCGGAACTATTGGAGCAGTTTATGGTGATGAGATTATTAAAACTGCAAACACTACTCCAGAGTCATACATAATTCAGGAAGCTTTTAGAAAGATGGTTGATGCTGGAATACAGTGCGTAGTCATGGAAGTTTCATCACAAGGATTGAGCTATGCTATTTAAGCAGTGCAAGCACGCTATAGTTAATATAGATGACAAACATACTAAAGAAATATTAGAAGGCGCCACATGTGATGTTGAAACATATGGTGTTGAAAATGATGCTGACTTTAGAGCAACTAATATTGAACTATTTACAAAGCCAGGAAAACTATGTGTCTCATATGATTTGACGGGCAAGATGGAAATGCCAGTTGAAATTCATGTGCCTGGAATTTTCAGTGTTTATAACAGTTTGTGTGCAATTGCAATTTGCTCACACTTAACAGATGATAAAGAAGTAATACAAAAGGCGCTTATAGACATCAGCGTCAAAGGCCGTGTAGAGATAGTTAAAGTATCTGACAGATTTGTCTTTATGATTGATTATGCTCATAATGCTATGAGTTTAGAGAGTTTGCTCACAAGTTTGAAAGAGTACAATCCAAAACGAATTGTCACTATCTTTGGCTGTGGCGGAAACAGAAGCAAAGACAGAAGATATGAGATGGGCGAAGTTTCATCAAAACTTGCTGACTTTACAGTTGTTACTTCTGATAATCCGAGATTTGAAGAACCAATGGATATCATCAATGATATTTTGGTTGGTGTTAAAAAGGCAGATGGCGAATATGCTACAGTGCCTGATAGAAAAGACGCCATTAGATATGCAATTATGAATGCAAAGGATGGCGATATTATAGTTTTGGCCGGTAAAGGTCATGAAGACTATCAAGAAATTAAAGGCGTAAAATATCCAATGGATGAGCGCACGCTAATTAGCGAA
>CADBBS010000037.1 GCA_902793045.1 uncultured Lachnospiraceae bacterium | reverse complement strand
TAAACTTAAAGAGTTTAAGCACTTGAGCACTAATGGTAAATATCTTTTCTGTGCAGCGCGCCCAGCTAGGAGCCTAAGTTGTACTTATATTTATAGAATTAATTTAAAGACTGGCTCTACAAAGAAGTTGGCGAAGGGCACAAAGCCTACATTGGTGGGCGATAAGATAGTGTTTGAGGGCATCAAGGCACAGAAGGTCAATGATAACTTGAGTTATACATACGTACCTTCCGGCAAAGACTACATGATTCCACAGGAAGGTGGAAGAAAGCAGCCAGTTAGCCACGTGGAATTAAGCGCAGAGACTTCATGCAGAGGTAAAAAGATAGCCTCTGGCCAGTATAAATACTACATTACCAAGGATGGTAAGAAGATTTATAGAAAGAACGGTAAACAAAGACAATTGGTGTGCAAAGCTAGAAAGATTACAGGTTTCAGAGTACTTGGCGGATATCTAGTTGTTAAGACTACAAAGAAGGGTAGAAACTATGCTTATTGTGTTAAGAGCAACGGATCAAAGAGTACGAAGATGCTAAGATGGTAAATTGAAAAAATGATGGCTCCAGTCGAAATGGCTGGAGCTTTTTTATTGGAATTTTTTGTCAAAAATGCTTGACTTTTTTAGATTTGTGATTCTTCGGAAACCCCCAAAATATCGTGTTTTTTGTTGACAATTACCCCTAAATGTAGTATATTCTTCACAGATACGATATAGTATCGGAATTAAAATTTTTAGGAGGAATTGATATGAATAAGAGTCAATTTGTAGAAGCTATTGCAAAAGAGACAGGTTTATCAAAAACTGATGCAGCTAAGGCTGTTAACGCATATGCTGACGTAGTTAAGAAAGCACTTAAGAAGAACGATAAGGTTCAGCTAGTTGGATTTGGTACATTTAGCGTATCAAAGAGAGCTGCTCGTCAGGGTATCAACCCAGCAACAGGCGAGAAGATCAGAATTAAGGCAGCTAAAGTGCCTAAGTTCAAAGCTGGCGCAGCTTTAAAAGACGCTCTTAACTAATTATTAGTTTAGAAATTTTGGGCCGCTACATTAGTAGCGGTCCTTTTTATCGGAGAAAATAATGAGAATAGATAAATATTTAAAAGTATCAAGAATTATAAAGCGCAGAACTGTGGCTTCTGATGCGTGTTCTGCGGGCAGAGTCTTAGTAAATGACCGCAAGGTTAAGGCTTCATATGATGTGAAGGTGGGCGATATTATTAAGATTCAGTTTGGCCAGAAAACTGTGGCAGTAGAGGTGTTAAGCCTTCAGGAGACTGTAAAGAAAGAAGCTGCCATGGATATGTATAAAGAAGTGGAAGCGGACTGAAAAAATGACCAAATTATGGCTATAAACCTATTGAAAACTGAAGGGTTTTTAAGTAAACTACTATTAGTGAATTAGCCTAGATTCTAGGCATTATATAGAGAAAGAAGATAGTAAAATGGCAAGAAAAAGTTCGAATATTGATAGACCAAATAGAGAAAGAGCTGTTAAGAATTTAAGTGCAGAGGGAAAGAGAAAGAAAGCGAATCGCAAGATGTTTGTCGCGATTGCTGTCGTTATGTCTGTATTCCTAATTATTATGGGAATTCAGATTTTCCAGAAATTTAGCACTCTTAATAAGCTTAAAAGCCAGGAAGCTCAGCTCAAAGACGAGTACAAAAAGGAACTTCAGCTTTCAAAAGAGTTGAAGGAGAAGAAAAAGTTTGTACAGACTGATGAGTATGTAGAGGATATGGCTAGAAAACTTGGTCTTTTGTATCCGGATGAGGTTATTCTTCAGCCAGAGAAATAATTAAGGCAGGTTTGCGATTAAGGACATGAAGAAAAAGGTACTAGAGTTTATCAGAAAAAATAAATTAGTGAAAAAAGGTAACAGCGTCGTTCTGGGTGTTTCAGGTGGCGCTGATTCTATTTGTATGCTAAAACTTCTCTCAGATTTGCAGAAGAGACTTGGCATTTCTTTGTATGTATTGCACATCAACCATATGATCCGCGGCGAAGAAGCAGACCAAGATGCGGCATTCGTTAAAAAGATTTGTACGAAGTTTAAAGTTCCACACAGAGTTATAAATGTGGATGTGCCTGCACTAGCCCAGAGAGAAGGCCTATCCGAGGAAGAGGCTGGACGCTACGTTCGTTATGATGAATTTAGCAAATACGCATATGAGGTGGGCGCGACCAAGATAGCAGTTGCCCATAATAGTAATGACAATGCAGAGACTGTGCTTATGAACTTGGCACGAGGCACTGGCATCAAAGGACTAGGTGGTATTCCACCAAAAAGAGAGATGGAAGATGCCAACGGAAACGTGGTAGAGGTCATTCGCCCAATTCTTTGTCTCAGCCGCAAAGAAATAGAAGACTATTTGAAAGAAAACGAGATTGAATATAGAAACGACTCAACTAATGACTCAACAGACTACACTAGAAATAAGATTAGGCTTGAGATTATGCCGCTACTTGAGAACATTAATGATAATGCGATGCAAAACATCACAAATGCATCCAATGAACTAGCGGACACATCAAATTATATAGAAAAAGATGTGGACGAGGCATATGAGGAGTTCGTAACAGAGGAAGATGGAAAATTGTTCCTAAGTGATGAGTCATTTGCTATTGACCCTATTGTTTTGACGGGGGTTATTAGGAAGATGATTGAGAATATTGCTGGAAAACTTAAGGATATCACGCGCATTCACGTGGGAGACGTTGTTTCTCTTAGCGAGAAACAGGTTGGAAAGAAGATTGATCTTCCATATTCTATAGTGGCTGAGCGTGAGTACGAGGGCATTTCTATGTTTAGCGAGAGCAACGAAACTGAGTCCGAGACAAAGAATAAAGAGGTCATCATTTCCTTTGAAGAGGGCGATTTTGACCGCACTAGTATAGAAGAACTTAAGTACACCAAGTGGCTTGATTATGATAAAATAGATGATGTGGTTGTGAGAACTCGTCAGAAGGGCGATTATATCGTGATAGATGGCGACGGAGCCACAAAGAAGCTTAAAAAATACTTTATTGATGAGAAGATTCCACGCCGCGAGAGGGACGAAGTGCTTTTGGTGGCAGATGGAAATCATATTCTTTGGGTTGTGGGCTACAGGATTAGCGAGGACGTGAAAGTAACGCCTGATACCAAGAAAGTAGTAAAACTCGAGTACAAAGGTGAGTAGCCTTTGACGGATAGTTTTTAAAAGGAGACTATTATGAACGAGAAAATTACAATTATGATTGATGAAGACACAGTGGATAATAGAATCAAGGAGATTGCCGCGCAAATCAGTAGAGATTATGCGAAGAAGGAAGTGCGTCTCATTTGCATTTTGAAGGGAAGCGTTTTCTATACTACAGAGCTTGCAAAGCGCCTAACTATTCCAACTACTATGGACTTTATGAAGGTGTCTAGCTATGGCTCTGGCACTGTCAGTTCAGGAAAAATTGAGATTAAGAAGGACTTGGATGATAGTATCGAGGGTCTTGATGTAATAGTGGTGGAAGACATTGTAGATTCTGGACATACTTTAAGTCAGCTTATTCCAGAACTTAAGAAGAGAAACCCAAGAAGTCTTGCAGTTACAACATTGCTTGATAAACCATCTCGCCGCGAGGTGGAGGTGGATGTGGACTACATCGGTTTTGAGATAGAAGATAAATTTGTGGTTGGTTACGGACTTGATTACGATCAAAGTTACAGAGACCTACCATTTATAGGAGTTGTGGAATTAGAGGACTAGGCTGTTGTGGTCTTTGTCGAGGACAAGTTTCGCAAAATAAAACACAGGAGTTTTTGAATGGATAATAAAAGAAGTGGAATGCCAAGAATATCAATAATTATTATGTTGATTTTGGTAGCGGGTATGCTTTATTACTCAATTTCGGGTATGATGCAGACTTCGCATTACAAATATAGTGATTTTCAAAAGGATTTGAGCCAGGGGAAGGTTAAGAGTGTAACTATTAACCAGAATAAAGAAATCCCTACCGGCCAAATCATTATTAAGTTGAAAGATAATAGCAAAGAGGAAGTCTATGTAACTGATGTTAACAAGGTGATTGATGACTTGAATGCTTACAACAAAAAGGCAACTAAGGATATCAACCCAACCATCAAGGACGTAGACAGAGATAGTGTGTTCCTAACAACTATCCTTCCAATGGTATTTATGGCAATCATCGTGCTAGTAGTTATCATGATGATGAATGCTAATGCTGGCGGTGGCGCCGGCAAGATGGCAAACTTTGGAAAGAATAAGGCGAAGAAAGTGGTCGACGTCAAAGGAATGGACTTTTCTAAGGTTGCTGGACTTCAGGAAGAAAAAGAGGAGCTAGAGGAGATAGTAGATTTCCTTAAGAATCCTAGAAAATATATTGATTTGGGTGCTCGTATTCCAAAGGGTGTACTTTTGGAGGGCCCTCCAGGTACAGGTAAGACTTTGCTAGCGAAAGCTACAGCGGGCGAGGCAAAGGTACCATTTTTTACAATTTCAGGTTCTGACTTTGTGGAGATGTTTGTCGGTGTCGGTGCTTCACGTGTTCGTGATTTGTTTGCCGAGGCAAAGAAGAACTTGCCATGTATCATTTTTATTGATGAGATTGATGCGGTTGCTAGACGCCGTGGAACCGGTATGGGCGGTGGCCACGACGAAAGAGAGCAGACTCTAAACCAATTGCTTGTTGAGATGGACGGTTTTGGTCCAAACGAGGGTGTTATTGTGATGGCTGCTACCAACCGTGTAGATATACTTGATCCTGCTATTATGAGACCTGGTCGTTTCGACCGTAAGGTAGTAGTGGGAAGACCTGATGTAAAGGGTCGTAAGGAGATTCTAGAGGTTCACGCAAAGAACAAGCCTTTGGGCGACAATGTGGACTTTGAAGAGATTGCAAGAATCACTGCTGGATTTACTGGCGCTGATTTAGAAAACTTGATAAACGAAGCTGCTATTTATGCGGCTGAACATAACCAGGGCTATATCACCCAGGAAGATTTGAATCGTGCGCTTATTAAAGTGGGCGTGGGCAAAGAGAAGAAGAGTAAGATTATTTCTCCAGAGGAGAAGAGAATTACTGCATACCACGAGTCTGGACATGCAATTCTTTTCCACGTGCTTCCAAAGGTAGGACCTGTTCATACTATTTCAGTTATTCCAACTGGCCTAGGTGCTGCGGGTTATACTATGCCTTTGCCGGAGAAGGATGAGATGTTCATCACTAAGGGCAAGATGATTCAGGAGATTATGGTTTCGATGGGTGGACGTATAGCCGAGGAATTGGTTTTGGATGATGTAACTACTGGCGCATCTCAAGATATTAAGCAGGCTACGGCCGCTGCAAAGGCTATGGTTACTAAGTATGGTTTTTCAGACAAACTTGGTTTTATCAATTATGACGATGACTCAGACGATGTCTTTATCGGTTACGACCTAGCTCACTCTAAGGGCTACGGCGAGAAGACTGCATCTGAGATAGATGAAGAAGTTAGAAATATAGTGGACACTTGCTACAGAGAGGCAAAGGCTATTATTGAAGATAACATCGATGTGCTTCACAAGAGTGCACAAGTCTTGATGGAGAAAGAAAAGATTACTAGAGAAGAGTTTGAAGCGTTGTTTGACGCTCCAGCTCAGGCATAAATTCGTAGGTATTTTCGTGTGGGGAAAAAATTTTAGATTTGAGGCTTAATTTATGGATAGACAATATCACAGCATGTTTCACGATGGAACCGATAGGTTTCGCCAGAACAAAGACGGCGGTGTCACATTTGTGCTTCGCTGCGCAGATGAAGATATCAATGTTTTCATTTGTATAAAGAAGGGCGAATACTTTGAAGACCATCACATGGATTTAGATTACAAAGATGGAGGCTTTGCTTATTATAAGTGCAAGCCTCTTCATATTGAAAAGATAGTTGAATATTTCTTCCGCGTGGAAAAGGACGGCAACAAAATTTTCTACGATGCGCAGGGTCCAAACTACAACAACATTCAGAATCCTTTTGTTTACAATACAGAGTTTAAGACTCCTGATTGGGCAAAGGGCGCAGTTATGTATCAGATTTATGTGGACCGCTTCTGCAACGGTGATAAATCAAACGATGTGGAGACAGAAGAGTACGCATATCTAGGTTCTGGCGTTGCGAAGATTGAAGATTGGTATCAACTACCTAATGCAGATGACACGCGTGAGTTTTACGGTGGAGATTTGCAGGGCGTTATTGACAAACTAGACTATTTAAAGGGCTTGGGAGTAGAAGTTATTTATTTCAATCCTTTGTTTGTGTCGCCTTCTAACCACAAGTACGACACGCAGGATTACGATCATATAGATCCACACTTTGGAAAGATTGTAAATGATGGTGGAGCAAAACTAAGTTACGGCGAGTGGTCGAATGATGGCGCAGAGATGTACCGCAAGCGTACTACCGACAAAGAAAACCTAGAGGCTTCAGATAAGTTGTTTATAAAGTTAGTGGAGAAGGCTCACAAGATGGGCATTCGTGTAATTTTAGATGGAGTGTTCAATCACTGCGGTTCATTTAACAAGTGGCTAGACAAGGAAAAGGTTTATACAAAGATTACTGGCGCTTATGAGAGCAAGGACAGTCCTTATGTATCATTCTTTAAGTTTAGCGAGGACGCTTGGCCAGATAACTACCACTACGAAAACTGGTGGGGCAATGATACTTTGCCAAAGTTAAATTATGAAGGTTCAGAAAAATTACAAGAATATATTTTAAAGATAGGAAAGAAGTGGGTTTCACCTCCGTTTAACGCGGACGGATGGAGACTGGATGTGGCAGCAGACTTAGGTCATTCAGAAGAGTTTAATCACAAGTTCTGGAAGCGCTTTAGAAAGGCTGTAAAAAAAGCAAACCCTGAGGCTATCATTTTGGCGGAGCACTATGGTGATGCTAGTCCTTGGCTTAAGGGTGATGAGTGGGATACAGTTATGAACTACGATGCGTTTATGGAGCCTGTCACATGGTTCTTGACTGGAATGGACAAACATTCAGACCAGTTAAACCCAGATTTGATAGGAAATGCGTGGGCGTTTGAGCACAGCATGAAAGTAGCAATGGCTCGCATGCAAAACGAATCGCTTATGGTTGCGATGAATGAATTATCAAACCACGATCACTCACGTTTCCTAACTAGAACTAATTCTAAGACTGGTCGTTTGGCTTCTGCCGGTAGTGATGCCGCATCGGAAGGTGTAAACTACGATGTATTTAGACAGGGTGTAGTGATGCAGATGACTTTACCGGGCGCGCCTACAGTGTATTATGGAGATGAAGCAGGACTTACAGGCTGGACAGATCCTGATAACAGAAGAACTTATCCTTGGGGAAGAGAAAATGTGGATTTGATTGAGTTTTATAAGAAGGCTATCAAATTCCATAAGAAATACGAAGTACTAAAGACCGGTTCATACACTACAATGAATGTGGACAGTGGAGCACTAGCATACGCAAGATTCGATGATAAGAATGCAATGATTACAGCAGTGAATGCTACATTCGAACCAAAAGAAATGCACATCCCAGTATGGAAACTTGGCGTCAAAGGAAACGAATATGCAAAAATAGTAGAAACTGGCGAAGGCTGGTACGACATAAAAGATAGTGCCAAAGACGCCGACAAGATAACAGCAGACGATGGTTGGTTAAGAGTAGAAATCCCCGCCAAAGGCACCGCTATTTATAAAAAAATATAAAAAAAAGAGGAGACTTGCGTCTCCTCTTTTTTTGGTTGACTATTCTTCTGCAAATTTCTTTCTAGCAATTAGCGCAACTCCTGAAGCTGTGATAATAGCAACGAATGCACCTGCCAATTCCATTCCTGTCTTTGGAGATGTCTTGGAGTGATCAGCTCCTCTGTCACCATTATTACCGCCATTACCGCCGCCATTACCAGTTTCCTTGGTAGGAACGGCTGTCTGTGTTGGACTTACCCAAGCTAAGCAATTTACAGAGAATGCAAACATCATCAAAAATGTGAGCATTAATGCGCATATTTTCTTTTTCATAATATTCAACCTCCGTATAAAATGCATTTTATAGATATCTACCTCTAAATATACCCTAAAACCCAATAAAAATCAATAAAATTGTCTTTATCTAGTCTGTGTATAGAATATATCTAAAATCGTCTCAAAGAATGGTACTTCCTTTACGAAAAACTCCGCTGAAGCATCTTCGGGTACTTTTTTGTATGTACCTTTAGTGTTAATCATCTCAAAACCATCGAAACTAAATGCCAAATCAGTAGCCAAGTAAACTACCATAGATGCATCCAAACTCGAAACTGTGTATTTTTGTGAATGATTGTATAGTTTTGATGGTGTATTTAAGTTAGAACGAGTAGCAGGAACAATTCTACTAGCAAACTGTTTAATGTATTGTTTCTGACACTCCATTCTTCGCAAGTTGTCATCCATCAATCTTATATCTCTGTGTCTAACGAATGTCTCTGCCTGCATACCTTTCAAAGTAATAGGAACACCCTTCTTAAATTCTTTGAATGTATATTCAGGTGTAACAGGTACACCACCCACATCATCATTCAAGATCTTTATCGCGGACAAATCAATAGCATAGTAAGCATTGACAGGGATGTTATAAATAAATCTTTGTACCGCAGTCTTTTCATTCTCAGCACTAGTCTTTTGGCCATCACCAAATGCGTACGCCAAACAGATTTGTGTCTTTTTAGTATCGATATAGTTGCCAGCTTCGTCGTATCTACTGATATCAGTCATCGTATCACGGTTGATACAAAGAACACGCATCTTCTTTGTAGTAACATCATATGTCATTAGGTACAAAGCATCGGCCTGGCCAGCTGTACCTAGTTTGGCATTCTTTTTTAGTTTACGATTATCGATACCCATAAATAGGAAAGTAGCGATATTATCGTTAAATGTGTATTCATGACCTTTGTAGTATATAATCCAACCACCGTCTCGATAGTCTACCCATTCAGGCAACATCAAATTTAAGTTATCGTGGTTAGTTAATTCGCTACGTCCTTTCCATCTCATAATAAAGAAAGCGGAAAGAGTACCGATTATGATGGCTAAGAAGAAGATTAGAATTCCGATTAGAATCTTTTTCTTCTTGCTCCATTTTTTCTTATCTTTTTTATCTTTTTTCTTGGAGCCCTTCTTTTTAGAACTATGGTGCTTTGTTGATTTGCTTGAACTGTGGCTCGAGTGATGGTGTTCGCCACTGCTCGAGTGATGACTAGAACTCGAGCGATGTCTAGAACTAGAGTGGCTGTGATGATGGTGGTGATGACCAAAGTTAGCCTCTTGATAGTTCTTCTCTATAGCATCCCAGTCCGCAACAAAACCGGTACCTTCACCAGTGTCAGTAATAAACCCTGGATCTTCGCTACCTTCTATAAACTCCAAGTTTTCATCAGAATCAATATCGATAACAGAATCGTCTTTTGCTGGTGAATCTTGTGGCTCTAAATTAGCATCTGAGTTTTCAACTATTTTGTTGTCATTATTAGTTGGTTCGCTCATCCTTAATTAAAACTCCTTGAACTAAATATCTTGTATTACTAGCACCGCTTGTGCAAGTGCTTAAAGTCAAAATTTTGCTGTTCGCATCTAATTTAGTTTTCTTGCGAACATTTTTATCAAGTGCCTTTGGCTTCAATGTACTCTTTTGATATTGTTTTAAGATTTTGCCGTCGCTAAAGTCAAAAGAGTTCATGATATGTCTATCGTCATATGTATATGCAGAATAGACTTTATAAGTAAGCCTTCTGTTTGGCTGATACACATACATCTTTTTGTGCTTTTTGAAAAACTTAGGTTGTTTGAATTTGTGTAGTGTAGCAAACATGCTGCCATTTAGCATATTGTGGCCGTATAGAACTGTGACAGGATCTGAATAATCCTTCTTATTCATACGCTCACTAAAGATAGAACCAGCAAACTCGTATTCTTTGTCGAGGTTTTTATCTAGGTAATAGAGGTCGCTCTGGCCCTTTGGAGGCTGAACTACTGCATAATCTACCTTTGTGCCTGGAATATAAATCCAAGAGTAAACGTCTTTGTTTTTCTCGTGAAGCTTGTTCCAATCAATATTGTGATTTTCGGCCGTGTTAGCCTGTGAAACAGCAGTAGGTTTTATATATTCTTTGCTGTCGTTGTCACTAAAAAAATGCAACACTATAAAGCATGTTGCACCCGCAATGACAAGCATTGCAATAAAAAATATAATTCCCCAAATAATCTTCTTGCCCTTCATTTTAGACCTCACAACTTTCTATATAAGTATAAGATTTTATTCGGGTTATGTCAAAAAGAACTGTGAGCAAATTTTGTTGATTTATGTGAGGATTTGGTTGCGACCACGCAGCTATCGATTTAAAACACGAGTTGATCGAGTATATGATAGAGAAAGGTTACGAGTGCATAGATTACGGCACTGACTACGACGAAAACGGCGAAATTATCAAATGCGACTACCCCGACAAAGGACACGAAGTGGGTAAAGCAGTAGCCTCCGGCGAAGTTGATTACGCGGTTTTGATTTGTGGTACAGGAATCGGAATCTCTATGGCAGCTAACAAGGTAAAGGGTGTGCGAGCAGCAGTTTGTAGCGAGCCTTACTCAGCAGCCATGACAAAGAGACACAACAACTCAAACATTATAGCTTTCGGAGCACGCGTGGTAGGAGATGAGCTAGCCAAATCTATATTGGATGCTTTCTTTGACGCAGAATTCGAAGGTGGAAGACACCAAAGACGCGTGGATTTGATAGAAGAAGTTTAAGGATTACAGATGGACAAGATTTTAGTTTTTATCCCAATGTACAACTGCGAAAACCAGATTGCTAGGGTTTTGGCGCAGTTGGAGGGAGAGATTAGACCGTAGCACTGACAACAGTGTGGAGAACGCCATAGCTTATGCTAAAGAACATCCGGATTTGCCACTTAAGATTATGACAAATCCAGACAACTACTGGCTTGGTGGTTCTCACAAGGTTGCATTTAAGTATGCAATTGATAATGACTTTGACTACGTGATTACTTTGCATGGAGACGATCAGGGAAGGATTACAGATTTCCTTGATCTTTTAAAGAGCAAAGAATATAGAAATTATGATTGCTGCTTAGGTTCTCGTTTTGCGAAGGGCTCTAAGCTTATTGGTTATTCGAAGATTCGCATCTTTGGTAACCACTGTTTTAATGCGTGGTTTACTATTGCGGCTAGAAAGCGCGTGAACGATCTGGGTTCGGGCCTAAATATGTATAAGGTAGAAACTTTGAAGAGTGATTACTACCACAAATTCCCAGATGCGCTTTACTTTAACGCGGTTATGGTTTTGGGTCATTGCTACTATAATCACAAGGTTTGGTATTATCCAATCACTTGGAGAGAGGATGATCAAATTTCAAATATGAAATTTATGAGTTTGACCACGGCGTTTTTCAAGATGACGTTTAAATATATGTTCGGACGAAAGAAATATATAGAGAGTGAGATGCGCGACAAAATAGTGGATGTTTATAACTCGGATGTAGTGTTCGAAAACAAAAAATAGAACTAAGGAGATAATTAGTGATAAAACAAAGTTTGAAAAAACTGAGTTTGGTTTTTTTCAGAATAATTGTGTGCATTCTTATAGGAACACTTCTGATGACACTAGTTTATTTAATCCCTACCAAACCTATAGATAATAATGTAAGAAAATCAGCGCATATTTTTAAGAAAGAAGGCAAAAGACCAGTTCTAATAAATGGAGTCACAAGTCAGTGTGATAATTATACGGATGCTCTTATATTATTAGAGGCGGCAAACAAAAATGATAAAAAAATACTACGTAGTGCAATGGAGGTAAAAGAGGGGAATATAGGAAAACTGATACCAACAGATGTGTTAGTTAACCATTATATTAATAATGCGCCATTCACTCATCAACATATTTATCCTCGATATTGGCATGGAAATTTATTGGTGGTAAAGCCACTAATGAGCTTTGTAAGTTATTACGGCTTTAGGATTATCAATAGCATCATAGTATTGCTCACGATGGTTCTAGTTATATGGTTCTTGTTTAAAAAGAATGAAAAAGAATTTATTGCGCCATATATTATTTCGATGCTATTTTTGATGCCGTTAACTATTGCATTTAGTATTCAATTATCTAGTTGCTTCTATGTTTTAAACTTTGGAATGATTGCATTGTTAGCAACAAAAAACAAAGCCTCCGACAAAAGCAGATATATCTTTTTATACATAGGTATTGCCACTGCTTTTTTCGATTTGTTAACATATCCGATAGCAACATTTGGTGTCCCTTGCGCGCTGTATCTATTTATGTGTGGAAGAAAACCTCTCAAATATTATTTTACAAAAATGTTAAAGGCAGGTATTTTGTGGGGTGTTGGATATGCAGTGATGTGGTTTGCTAAATGGTTAATAGCAACATGCATCACAGATAGGAATGTTTTTGAAGATGCCTTTGTTAAAGTTAATACTAGAACATACGCAGGGGTAACAGCGACAAATAAGTTTACAAGTATCATAGAAACAGAGAAGATAAATATAAAATATTATTTGAAAACACCTGCTGTATTTATTGCATTGATTTATATATTGATAATGATTGTTTTGATAATAAAGCAACATCAACGAATTAAAGATAACATTATTTTCGTGGTGCCTTTTGTTGCCCTAATGCTGGTTCCATGTGCTTGGTACGCGATAGCAGCACAACACTCCTCTGAACATGCATGGTTTACTTATAAAGCATTAGTAGTATTGGCCATATCAGGATTATCATGAAAAAGATTCATTTAATAATGCCAATGGGTGGCGGCGGAACAAGATTTGGAAACAAGGGCTTTGATGTACCAAAGCCCCTTATTGAATTGCAGGGAAAGCCTTTCTTTTATTGGGCTACAAAGTCAGTGGAAAAGTTTGTGGACATAGAAGATTTGACTTTCGTAGTTTTGCAAGATCACATTAATAGATTTGAGATTGATTCAAAGATTTTGGAGTACTTTCCAGATGCAAAGATAGAAGTGATCCCTGAAGTTTTAAACGGAGCAGTTCTAACTTGCAAAGAGGGAGTTAAGAATATTAGCGATGATCTTCCAATTCTTTTTAACGACTGCGACCATGCATTTATTTCAAATGATTTTTATAAGTACTGCGAAGCAGCAGACTTTGACGAAATAGATGGAGCGCTACTTACTTTTGAGTCAGATAATCCAGCTTATAGTTATGTGATTTTTGACGGCGACAAAGTAACTGGAACTATCGAAAAACAAGTGGCCAGCAACGAAGCTATTTGCGGTGCATACTACTTTAAGAACAGAACTATTTTTGAGAAGTATGTGGAAGAGTATTTGAAAGAGTGCCAGTACGCCGAGTTCTTTGTCTCGGGCGTTTATAATGAGATGGCAAAAGATGATTGTGTGATTAAGACATTCAAGATAGATGAGCACATTTCGTTTGGAACTCCGGATGAGTATGATGTGGCGGTGAATGACGAAAGGCTCGCACAACTTGATTAGAGAACTAAGGAAACTGTAAAAGTTTCTTCTATATAAGAGGTACGTTTTGGAAATTTTAATTTTGGTTGGCGCTATTTTGATGATGACCATTGCCCATTTAGTGAGGACAGCCAGATGGCAGTTGTTTGTGGACGTCTATGAGAAGCCAAACAAGAGAAACTTAATACAGTCGATATCACTCGGATATTTAATCAACTACTTTATTCCATTTAAAGTGGGTGATTTGTTCCGTGCGTGGTTCAGTGGAAGAAAAATGAAGAACGGAAAGGCACTCGGTCTTTCAACAGTGATTGTTGATAGATATTTGGATGTCATTTCTGTAGGCTTGATTTTTATTGGGCTATCGGTTTCGAACATCGGCGGCAAAGACATCAAGTCATCGGCTTACTTTTATGTGATTTTGATGGCGGCTCTTATTGTTCTAACAGTGCTCGTTTACATTTTTAGAAATGTTTTGAAAAAAGTGGTGCGCGTGATTGCAAGCATCTTCAATCCAAAGATTGAGTCATTCATTTTGTTTTTGTTCTGGGCTTTGATTTGGAACTTCAGCGATATCTTTAAAAAGATTAGTAAACTCAAGATGATTGCATATACTATTTTTATGTGGGCTTTGTATGTTGGTTCATACTATTGCTTCGCGGAGTTCTTGCACATGAGCACAAAGAAGGGCTCGTGGACAGATGTATTCTTGATGTTTTTCACATCAAACGGAATCACAAGCAGTACTATTCGAGTAGGAGAGAGAACTGTTTATATGCTTCTCTACATTTTCCTACCACTAATCATTTTGTTTGTTATTTCATTCTTCTTCAAACGTGTGGAAAATCAGACTTCGGAGCAGGAGCATGTGAACTTGCTTCCTCAGCTTAATGAAGAGGAGAAGTTGGAGTTTCTAGACAACTATTTCTCAAACGAGAACAGAGATTATGTAGAAAACTATTTGACTATAAACCGAGACATCTCGATTATCCGCGATTATTCGGCGGGGTCAAATGCCACCACAATGCTTTGCATGGACGGCGAAAGCACTTTCTTTAGAAAATATGCCTTTGGCGCGGACGGAGATAAGCTTTACGATCAGATTGAATGGATCGAGCGCTACAAAGGAATGCTTGCGCTTCCAGAGATAAAGAAAAAAGATAAGACGGACAGTTATTGTTTTTACGATATGCCATACTACAGCCAGGCGGTTGGGTTCTTTGAGTATATTCATTCAATGCCGACGGAGAAGAGTTGGGATATTTTAAAGCGCGTGCTTGAGACTTTGGATGATAGCATTTATAAGCTAGACCAGAGGGATTCGGATGTGGAGACTATCGGCAGATATGTGGATAGTAAGGTTACAAAGAATCTTGAGAAGATTAAGAATGCTGGTCATATTAGATCGATTCTGGGTCACGACACTGTTGTGATAAATGGAGTCGAATATAAGAACTTGTCATACTTTGAGAAGTACTTAGACAAAGAATATTTGGAAAAGGTCTTTGACGATGACACATATTGTGCGATTCACGGAGATTTGACAATTGAAAATATTGTTTGTATGCAAGGCGAGGATGATTTCTATTTGATTGATCCAAACACTGGAAATGTGCACGAGTCACCAAACTTGGATTACGGAAAACTTTTGCAGTCGGTGCACGGCGGGTACGAGTTTTTGATGATGACAAGGGACGTGAGCGTGGACGGCAACAAAATCAACTACATGCACACGAAGTCTTCGGCGTACAAGACTTTGCATCAGAAACTTCACGACTATATGTTGGAGACTTTTGGCGAGGCGCGCACGAAGAGCATTTACTATCATGAGATTATTCATTGGTTGCGTTTGCTCCCATATAAGATAGAGAAGGACGGAAAGAGAGCGATGTTGTTCTACGCTGGTTTGATTATGGTGCTAAACGACGTTGCAAAGATGTTTGAAGAATAGTTGGCGGGCAAAATTTAAGGCCGACGGCGGCGAAAGGATTTTGGGATGAAAGAAAAACTTGTCATGTTTGACATGGACGGAACTTTATACGATACGGTGGGTTCTAATTACTACGCCTACAAAGAGGCGCTAGAGCAGTGCGGCTACACTTTGGACCGCGAGTTCTTTGCAAATGTTTGCTTCGGACACAACTACAAAACTTTTGTGCCGCTCATTATCAAGGACAACTTGAAGGGTGAGTATACAGGGCAGGAACTGGACGCACAAGTGAAGGAGCGCGTGACTGAGGAACTGCTTGAGAAAGTGCACGAAGTGAAGAAGGAAGTTTATCAAAAATACTTTGACGAAATCCGCGTGAACGAGGGTTTGATAAATTTGATTAAACGAATCAAGTACAACACAAATGTAGCCTTAGTTACGACCGCATCCAAGAAAAATGTTTACGACATATTAGAGCATTTCCATCACGTGGATTTGTTTGATTATATTTTCACTCAGGAAGATGTGAAAGAGCAAAAGCCAGATCCTACTTGCTACATAGTGGCAATGGAGCACTTCGGCGTAAAACCAGAAGAGTCATATATTTATGAGGATTCAGATGTTGGTTTGAAGGCAGCATATAAAAGTGGCGCTAACGTCATAAAGGTTGGAAAATTCTAGGAAAGCACTCGGGAATAATTAGAATAATATACTTATTAATACAAATGAAAAAAGCAAGATGACGAACGATTGTTAGTGAGTCACTTGCTTTTTTCATTTGGCTATTGACAAAGAGTACATTATTTTTTATAATTATTCCCGAATACTTTAGCACTTTAAAGTGCAACGCTTTAAAGCGAAAGGAGATTTAATTATGACAGCAACACTTTGCGGAATTATGTTAGTAGTTTTCTTTGCCGTAATGGTAGGAGTAGGAATCTACTCAAGAAAACATGCTACAGATGTTAACGGATTTGTATTGGGCGGAAGACAGGTAGGTCCATGGCTTACAGCCTTTGCCTTTGGTACATCTTACTTCTCAGCAGTTATCTTTGTCGGATACGCTGGACAGTTCGGATGGAACTTTGGTATGGCTTCCACATGGATTGGACTTGGAAACGCATTTATAGGATCACTTCTAGCTTGGAACGTACTAGGCAGAAGAACAAGAATTATGTCACAGGCTTTGGATTCAAAGACTATGCCAGACTTCTTTGGTTCGAGATTTGAGTCAAAGAAACTTAAGATTGCGGCATCAATCATCGTGTTCGTATTCTTGATTCCATACACAGCATCGCTATACAACGGACTTTCAAGTTTGTTCAATATGGCGTTCGGACTACCTTACTGGACTATCATTGTGGTAATGGCAGTGCTAACTGGAATCTACGTAATAGTGGGTGGATATATGGCGACAGCCATCAACGATTTCATCCAGGGAATCATCATGTTGATTGGTATTATTGCGGTAGTGGCTGCAGTAGTAATGAACAATGGTGGTTTGAACACAGCTACAGCTAAGTTAGCAGCAGTTAAAGTTCCAGACTACTTTGACGGTGCGCTTTCATCATTCCTTGGACCAGATCCTTTGGCGTTGTTGTTCGTTGTAATTTTAACATCGCTCGGCACATGGGGACTTCCACAAATGGTTAACAAGTTCTACGCAATCAAGAGCGAGAAAGATATACATAAGGGAACTATTATTTCAACATTCTTTGCATTGGTAGTGGCAGGCGGATGCTACTTCTTGGGTGGATTCGGTAGACTATACGACATCGCCATCAACCCAGTGACAAAGCAGCCATTGTTTGACACAATTATTCCAAATATGTTAAAGACTTTGTCGCCAGTATTGATTGCGGTTGTAATCGTACTCGTACTTTCAGCATCAATGTCTACACTTTCATCATTGGTACTAACATCAAGTTCCACATTCACTTTGGATTTGATTCAGCCAACAATGAAGAAAAAAATGTCAGAGACCAGAAAAGTTTTGATTATGCGAATATTCATCGTGTTCTTCATCTTGGTATCAGCAATGATCGCCATCGTCAAAGACGCCAACCCAACAGTTACATTTATCGCACAAATGATGGGTGTTTCATGGGGAGCATTGGCCGGCGCATTCCTAGCACCATTCCTATACGGTTTGTACTGGAAGAAGACTACAAAGATTGCATCTATCGTATGTTTCTTCTGGGGCTGCGGAATCGCAGTTTTGCAGATGGTTGTCAGCCTTGCTAAGATTGATGTTACAGCCTGGGGTCCAGTACTTGGATACATCTTCAAATCATCAATCAACTCAGGTGTAGTTGCGATGGTAGGCGGACTAATCATAGTTCCAATTGTGAGCGCATTCACTAAGGCTCCTAGCCAGAAACAGACAGATAAACTATTCGAGGCTTACGAAGAGAAGAGAGAGGTACCTGCAAAGGAAGCTTTGGATTAAGATATATATTTCAATACAAAAAGAAAAACAAAGGAAACTCACTAACAATCGTTCGAGTTCCTTTGTTTTTCTTTTTTTGTAAAAATATATATTGTGCTGACGAGCAAATCAAGCAATTCTTTAAAGACTTAGGAAAGCACAATAATAGTGAGTATGGAGATATATTGTTAAGTAATAAGTCTGCCAAGGATATAAGCACGAGAAAACATGGTTTTAATAAAATAAAAGCATGGGGTATTGGTGCAATTAAAGAGACACTGGAATTTGGAAAGGCCATTTACTACAAAGAGAATTATAAAGGAAAAGAAAAAGATAGATTAGTGCTTGCTGCACCCGTTGAAATTGGAGAAGGACCTTTTAGGGGGAAGTATATTATGGGCGTATCAGTGGAGGTGTCATCCACTACTAATAGGGCGAATATTTTAGAAATGGCATTAGAAAAGGAGAACTTTATGGATGCCACTATCGACAACGAATTGCCTACACATGGAAAAAGTTCTCCTTCTATTTTGACTTTACTACAACAAGTAATTGATGTCAAGAATGGAACGAAATCTTTAGATAAAGTCACAGCAATTGGGATAGATAGTAAGTAAATTATCCAACCACCCTTAATGTTGACTAAGGGTGGTTTTTCTTTTATAATACACTTTAGGACTTTAAAGCGACAGATTTAAAGTCTTTATCTATTTTTTTATAAGAAATTACAAGAGAGGCAAACTATGAGTGAGAAAAAAATCATGCTTGGAAACGAGGCGATAGCTCGTGGTGCATGGGAAGCTGGAGTGAAGGTTTCATCGGCTTATCCGGGCACACCAAGTACAGAAGTAAGTGAAAATTTAGCGAAATACGAAGATGTTTATTCGGAGTGGGCGCCCAATGAAAAGGTAGCGACAGAAGTTGCTATCGGAGCATCTATGGCAGGCGTTCGTTCAATGACTATGATGAAGATGGTTGGTCTAAACGTAGCAGCAGATCCATTATTCACACAAGGTTATATCGGTGTGAATGGCGGAATGGTTTACTGCGTGGCAGATGACCCTGGAATTTATAGTTCTCAGAATGAGCAGGATACTAGAATGATAGCGCGCGCTGCTATGGTTCCTTTGGTGGAACCTTCAGACAGCGAAGAGGCTCGTACTTTCACAAAGAAAGCGTATGAACTTTCAGAAAAGTACGACACACCAATCATTCTTCGCACAACTACTAGACTTGCGCACTCACAGGGCCTTGTTAACTTAGAGGATAGAGTGGATGTGGACGACAAACCATACGAGAGAAATATTGCGAAGAACGTAATGATGCCAGGCAATGCGATTAAACGCCACGTCTTCGTCGAAGACAGATTAAACCGCATGGCTGAAGATGCAAACACTCTGGATATTAATAAAGTAGAAATGAATGATACTAGCTTGGGAATTATCACAAGTGGTATCCCTTATAAATATGTAAAAGAAGCACTTCCTAACGCTTCAGTTTTGAAACTTGGGCTTATTAATCCTTTGCCGGAGAAGTTGATTAAGGACTTTGCGGCTAAGGTGGATAGACTTGTGATTGTGGAAGAACTTGAGCCAGTTATTGAGGAGCAAGTTCGTGCAATGGGTATCGAGTGCGATGGAAAGAATATTTTCACTCGCCAAGGTGAGTACAGCGCAAATTTACTCAAACAAGTTCTTTTGAACGAGGATTTGGATTTGGCTGAGCCAAACGATGCACCAATGCGTCCACCAATTCTTTGTCCAGGATGCCCTCACAGAGCGACTTACTCAGTGCTTCAAAAACTAGGCATACACGCAGCCGGCGATATCGGTTGCTACACTTTGGGTGCCGTAAATCCTTTGGGCGTGGTTGATACAACAGTCTGCATGGGCTCAAGTATTTCAACACTTCACGGTATGGAGAAAGCTAAAGGCAAAGACTACGTCAAAAATTGGGTAGCAGTTATTGGCGATTCCACATTCCTACACACGGGTGTGAATTCGCTTATGAATATGGTTTACAACAAAGCTACAGGTACGGTGATTATTCTTGATAACTCAACAACAGGTATGACAGGTCATCAAGATCACCCTGCCACAGGTAAGACTCTTCAGGGAGAGGAAGCAAACATCGTTCTTTTGGACGAGCTCTGCAAATCTCTTGGTGTTAAGAGTGTGGTGGTGGCAGACCCATTTGATATTAAGAAATTTGAAGAAGTGGTTAAGGAAGAAGTAGCGAAAGATGAGGTTTCAGTAATCATCGCTCAGTCACCTTGTGCGCTTCTAAAATCATATGTGCCAAAGGGCAAATGTGTTGAGATTCCAGAGAAGTGTAAGAAGTGTGGACTTTGTCTTAAGTCTGGTTGTCCAGCAATCACAAAGACTGCTGAGGGCAGCATCAAGATTGACCAAACACTTTGTAACGGATGTGGACTTTGCATGAGCACATGTCCATTTGACGCAATCGAACTAAAGAAGAGGGGTGAGTAAGATGGCAGAGACAGTAAACATTATGATCGTGGGAGTTGGCGGTCAAGGAACACTCCTTACAAGTAGAATATTAGGCGGCATTATGGAAAAAGGCGGCTACGACGTAAAACTTTCCGAGGTTCACGGAATGGCGCAGCGTGGTGGTAGCGTTGTTACTTACGTGCGCTACGGCGACAAGGTGGAAGAGCCTATCGTAGAAGAGGGACAGGCTGACATCTTAATTGCATTCGAGCGTCTCGAAGCTTACAGATATGCACACTTTCTAAAGAAGGACGGCGTGATTATCGTAAACGACCAGCGCATTGATCCAATGCCAGTAGTTACAGGTGCTATGGAGTATCCTGAAAATATTATCGAGAAACTTTCAAGCAAGTACACAGTTTATTCAGTGGATGCTATGAAGGAAGCACTTGAGATTGGAAACCCTAGAGTTTTCAACGTAGTTATTCTAGGAATGGCTGCTAGAAATATGGACTTCGACAAAGACGAGTGGATTGAGGTTATCAAAAACACTGTTCCACCAAAAACTGTCGATATTAATGTAAAAGCATTCGAGCATGGCTATAACATGGAATAATTGTTTATAACTATTAGGAAATATTAAGAAAATGATAATAGATATTCATACACATATTTTTCCGGATAAAATTGCATACGATACCTTGCGTCATATGGAACAAATGATTTATAAATGCCAAGGTATTAAGGTGGATGCTGAGGCTACAGCTCTCAGGTCAGACCTATCAAAGACTAGTATCAAAGCTGGAATTGATAAATCAATCATCTGCCCGGTTGCGACCAACATTACACAGCCAGAAAAGTTGAATGCTTTGGCTAGCAAGATTAACGAGACTACAGATGAGACACATTTGTTTAGCTTTGGTGCGATTCATCCGGACAACGAAAATTATAAAGAGATTATAGACGATGTGGTGGCAAGGGATTTGAAGGGAATCAAACTTCACCCTGATTACCAGGACACATTGTTCTCGGACATAAAGTATCAAAGAATAGTGGATTACGCGGCACAGAAAGATTTGGTTATAGTGATTCACGCCGGCGAAGACATCGGAATTCCAGCGCAGATTCACTGTACACCAGACATGATTCTTGATATGCACAAACACATGCAACCAGAGAAGTTGGTGCTAGCGCACATGGGTGGCTGGCGCATGTGGGATGAAGTAGAAGAAAAGCTAGTAGGACTTCCATACTATATGGACAGTGCGATTTGCTTAAACAGAAACGTGAAGATTCATATGGAAAATGACCAGTTTGTCAGAATGGTTAGAAACCACGGCGTAGACAAAGTGCTCTTTGGCACGGACTCACCATGGTATGACCAAAAGCGAGCGATAGAAGATATTAAAAACACTGGACTAAACGAAGAAGAATTAAAATTGGTGCTGGGCGACAATGCACAGAAACTAATATTTGAATAATGAAAAACAATTGCTAATTAATTAGCCGAAAGGAAAACAAAATGCCAATTACAGAATTACTCGAGAGAAATCATAAAGAGGCGAGAGACGAGGTTGCTTTAGTTGAAATCAATCCGGATATGGAAGCTCACAAGCACGTGAACTGGATGGAGTACGAACTAATCCAGCCAGCGGAAACTTCTTATTATAGAAGAGAGATGACATGGAAGGACTTCGACCACAGAGCAAACCGCGTGGCAAACTTCCTTATTAGTCAGGGAGTGAAGAAGGGCGACAAAGTTGCCATCCTTATGATGAACTGCCTAGACTGGCTTCCAATTTACTTTGGAATTCTAAAGTCGGGTGCTTTGGCGGTGCCTATGAA
>CADBBS010000036.1 GCA_902793045.1 uncultured Lachnospiraceae bacterium | reverse complement strand
GTAAATATCCATTCCCTCACGACCGAATTTTGCCGAAGGCGTAACTCTAATATTAACAAGCAAATCACCTCGAGGTCCGCCGTTAGTTCCTGGCTCACCCTTGCCGTGGATTCTAACCATGTTCATATCGTCAACGCCCGCTGGTATATCAACCTCAATCTCCTTCTTAGTCTGCTTCCAGCCAATGCCTCCACAGTCAGGACATTTCTCCTTAATAATCTGGCCTGTTCCGTTACAATCTGGACAAGGAGCGGTTGATTGCATTACACCAAGCATAGTTTGTCTTTGAACAGTAACCATTCCCTGGCCGCCGCACTTTGGACAAGTCTCAGGTGAAGTTCCTGCTTTGGCTCCTGTGCCGTGACACGATTCACAATCCTCCTCAAAAGAAATTCGCATCATAATACGCACATCAGCTCCACGCATAGGTCCGTTGCTGCGACCTCTACGTCCGCCTCCGCCAAAAATGTCACCGAATATATCGCCGAATCCGCCAAAGATATCGCCAAAGTCAAACTGAGTAAAGTCAAATCCTGCACCTGGGTTTCCACCTTCAAATGCTGCGTGACCAAACTGATCGTACTGTTTACGCTTTTCAGCATCACTAAGTACAGCATATGCTTCAGATGCTTCTTTAAACTTAGCTGCTGCTTCTTCTTTAGTCTTTTCGTCTTTGTCGGCATTCACATCTGGATGATATTTCTTAGCAACATTTCTGTATGCTTTTTTTATTTCAGCCTCATTGGCGTTTTTGTCTACGCCTAAGACTTCATAATAATCTCTTTTATTTGCCATTATCGCTTCCTCTTCTTAATCGCACAAATGTTATGGGCGCATTTACCCATAACACTTGCGAATTATTGTTTCTTATACTTCTTCGTAGTCTGCGTCTTCTACGTTGTCATCTTGTGATGCACCTGCATCTGCTGCTCCCTCAGCCTGCTGTGCTGCCTGAGCTTCCTGTGCAGCCTGCTCATACATCTTTGTGAATACTGGCTGACTAGCGTTCATAAGTTTTTCTTGAGCATCCTTGATTTCCTGAACTTGCTCATCTGTTAGCTCTTCTGTCTCTTTGTATTTCTCTAAAACTGCCTTTAGAGCATCAACTTCAGCCTGAACTTTAGATTTGTCATCTTCAGTAATCTTGTCGCCTGCTTCTTTGATAGCCTGCTCTGTACTACTTACGATAGCTTCAGCGCCGTTCTTTGTCTCAACAGCCTCTTTACGTTTCTTATCCTGAGCTTCGAATTCCTTAGCTTCGTTTACAGCTTTCTCGATGTCTTCTTCTGACATATTTGAACCAGCTGTAATTGTGATGTGCTGTTCTTTACCAGTTCCCTTATCCTGAGCTGTTACGTTTACGATACCGTTTGCATCAATATCGAATGTAACTTCGATCTGAGGGATTCCTCTTGGAGCTGGTGCGATACCATCCAAACGGAATCTTCCAAGACTCTTGTTATCTCTAGCGAACTCACGCTCACCCTGTACTACGTTAATGTCAACGGCTGACTGATTATCTTCAGCAGTTGAGAAGATCTGACTCTTCTTTGTAGGGATTGTTGTATTTCTCTCGATTAAGTGAGTAGCTACACCACCCATTGTCTCGATTGAAAGTGTAAGTGGAGTTACGTCTAGTAGTAAGATGTCTCCAGCACCTTCGTCGCCTGCTAATTTACCACCCTGGATTGAAGCACCAAGTGCAACACACTCGTCAGGGTTAAGTGTCTTAGAAGGCTCTTTGCCTGTAAGCTGTTTAACCTTATCCTGTACTGCTGGGATACGTGTTGAACCACCAACTAATAGAACCATTCCTAGGTCTGAAGCGCTGATTCCTGCATCCTTCAATGCGTTTTGTACAGGTGCTACTGTTCTCTCAACAAGGTCGTGTGTTAGCTCGTCAAACTTAGCCTTAGTAATAGTCATGTTCAAGTGCTGTGGACCCTGCTCGTTTGCTGTGATGTATGGAAGGTTGATATCAACCTGAGAAGCTGATGAAAGTTTCTTCTTAGCATCTTCTGCCTCAGCCTTAACTCTCTCCATAGCCATCTTATCTGTATTTAGATCAATACCAGTCTTTGACTTAAAGTCTTCAACCATGTAATCCATAATCTTCTTATCAAAGTCGTCACCACCTAGTTTGTTGTCACCAGATGTTGCAAGTACCTCGATTACGCCGTCGCCGATATCAATGATTGATACGTCGAATGTACCACCACCTAAGTCGTATACCATAATCTTCTGCTCGCCTTCGTTATCAAGACCGTAAGCTAAAGCTGCTGCTGTTGGCTCGTTGATAATTCTCTTAACATCAAGACCAGCAATCTTACCAGCATCCTTTGTAGCCTGACGCTGTGCATCGTTGAAGTAAGCTGGAACAGTGATAACTGCTTCTGTTACTTTCTCTCCAAGGTATGCCTCAGCATCTGCCTTCAACTTCTGAAGTACCATAGCTGAAATAGCCTGTGGTGTGTACTCTTTACCTTCGATAGTTACTTTGTAGTCACTACCCATATGTCTCTTAATTGATGAAACTGTACCGTCTGCGTTTGTTACTGCCTGACGTTTAGCGTTGTCACCAACTAATCTTTCGCCGTCTTTTTTAAATGCTACTACTGAAGGAGTTGTTCTTGATCCCTCAGCGTTTGTGATAACAGTAGGTTCTCCACCTTCCATTACTGCCACACATGAATTTGTTGTTCCTAAATCAATACCTATTATCTTGCTCATTTTTATTACCTCCTAAAATCAACTTTAGATTATTTTCTTAATTTGCTACTTTCACTAAACTGTGTCTTATTACTGTGTCGTGAAATTTGTAACCTTTTTGAAGTACTTCGATGATTACGTTTTCGTCGTACTCATCATTTTCTTCATGCATCACTGCGTTGTGCAGTTCTGGGTCAAACTCTTTGCCTTCAGCCTCTATCTCTTCCACACCCATATCTTTAAGTGCGTCTGTAAGCTGCTTGTAAATTAGGTTCATTCCCTCGCCCACAGGAGACTTTAACTCTTCCTCGCTCAAAGCTTCAATTCCTCTTTCGAAATTATCTACTATAGGAAGGAGTTTCTCAATTATGTTTTTCTCTCCCATCTCATAGTTTTGAATCTTTTCTTTTTCATTTCTGCTTCTGAAGTTTTGGAATTCAGCAAAAAGTCTTGTGTACTTGTCAGTCATCTCATCTAGTTCTTCTTTAAGTTTTTCTTTCTTACTCTTTTTCTTTTCTTTCTTCATCGCATCGATTTTTTCATCTTCTTTGTGCTCTGGCATTTCATGTATATGCTCTTCCTTCGATGAAGTCTCCTCATTTACCTCCTCTGTATTGGCATCATTTGTCTCGTCAAGATTAGCCTCATTAATTTTCTCTTCACTCATTTTCTGATGCTCCTTTCTCTACCGAGTCGTCAATCACTTCATTAGTGCTCTCTGTTATTTGCTCGATAGCTTTTTTTGTTTTGTCTTCTAGGGCTTTTCTAGCCTGTTTATTTAAAGCAGTTTTTGATTCGAATGAATCTTTGATCTGCTCTTTTACATCTCTTAATGTTTCAACTACTCGCTCGTAATCCATTCTCTTTGGACCTATAATTCCGATGGTTCCTTTGAAGCCGTCTTCCAATTCGTATGTGGCTGTCACCACCGAACAATCCTTCATCTCCTGGATTGGAGTCTCACTACCAATGTAAACTTGGATTCCTGTGTTATCATCACCGTCTTTTACCAGCTCAGTAAGCTGTGACTTCTCCTCCAAAGTAGTTAAAAGCTTGCTCGCTCTTTCCTTATCTGAAAGTTCTGGATATTTGAAAATGTTTGTGGCGCCTGAAGTGTAAATCTTCATCTGCTCTTCTGTGGCTATGGCCTCAGTGATTGCCTGCATCACTTCATTTACCAAATGCTCCATCTTTCCAGCCTGCTTTGTAAGTGCTGTTATAACTCCAAGGTTTATCTCCTCTAGCGTCAAACCAGCAAGCGCAGTGTTTAGAGCGACATTCAGTCTTACTATCATCTCCTGGTTAACATCTTCCTCAACATCAAGGATTTTGTTAATCACTCGATTCTTATCGGAAACTACTGTCAAGAGAAGTTGTTTGTCTTCTAAGAGTGATAGCTGAACAAACTTGATTTTGTTTCCAAGTGACTTTGGCGTAGTAACCATTGTTGCGTAATTTGTGTTGTTCGCCAAAACCTTTGCCATATTTTCCATCATGGCATCAACTTTGTCCATCTTCTCTATAATTAGTTCTTCTCTCTCAGAAACTTTCTTCTCACGCTCATCTATCTGCTTTAGCATATGATCAACGTAGAATCTGTAGCCTTTGTCGGTAGGGATACGACCCGATGATGTATGAGGTTGAACGATAAATCCGTCTTCCTCTAGGTCTGACATTTCGTTACGAATAGTGGCTGAACTTAGGTTCAAATCACTGTTTTTAGAAATAGTTCTGGATCCTACTGGCTCTCCAGTTTCCAAATAGTTTCTAATGATAGCATCTAGTATTTTTTCTTTTCTTTCATTTAATTCCATGGGAGCTCCTCCATGTTTTTCATATTATTAGCACTCAACTAAGTCGAGTGCTAATTGCTATCTGTAGTATAGTATACGCTTATTTGGCTAAAAGTCAACAATTTAATTGTTAAATAAATGTTAACAATAAATGTACAAAAAAAGAGAGAAACTTTAGCCATTTCTCTCCTTTTTTAACTCTGTTACCTTTTATTTTTAATCTATTTCATAAGTATAAACTTCAGATATTTCTTCCTTATAACCTTTGTAGAAGCCTTTAGGCATTCCTAGCACTATTTTTGCTCCTCTATTATATAGCAAGAACATCTTATTATTCTTTTTATCAAATGAAAGACCTTCTATCTCTCCCTGTCTTTTTACATCGTCAAAGGTTCTCTCCAAAACTACAGTGGCAAATGTAGACTTCTTATCAAACTTTGTTCTATATAGGTGATCACATTCTTTGTAGTCAGCATCTCCATCATCGGCTGTCAAATAATAATCGCCATCGTAGTAAGCTACGCCCTGAATCCACTGTGGAGGCATTTGCATATGGACTTTGCCAATGTATTTGCCTGAATCTAAGTCATAGTTATATAAGTATCTTCCACTTTCTTCGCCCACCCAAGAGCACATACATACTGTTTTGTTGTCAGGGTTAACAGCAATGCCTGAACATTCTTTTTGTCCACTCTTGCTCTCAAAGTTGAAAGTTCTCTTAAGGGTCAAAGTATCAGTATCATAAACGGCAATCTGGATATTTTTGCCGACGCCATCCATAAAGTATTCAACACCTAAATATAATTCATGATTGTAAACATCAATATCTCCAATATGATTAACTTGCTTCTTATAACCTACAAATGGCTTATCATTCTCCTTTACCACCTTCCAGTTTTTGTCATATTTAGTAAGCGTGGTACTTCCACTAACGTAGTAAAAGCCGTCTTCGTAGCAGACACCTTGTCTACCATTTACTCTTACAGCTTTTTGCAGACTGTATTCATTTTTAGGTAGCAAGTCACTTTCGTTTTGTTCCGGTCTGGCTGAAGAAGTATTTGACTTACTACCGCATCCTACTAGCATTATCAAAATGCTCAAACAAACTACTACACCTAATAATCTTTTCATTGTTTCCTCCATTAT
Source organism: uncultured Lachnospiraceae bacterium (assembly GCA_902793045.1). Lineage (GTDB taxonomy): Bacteria > Bacillota > Clostridia > Lachnospirales > Lachnospiraceae > Eubacterium_G. The sequence goes on along the minus strand of CADBBS010000036.1, from coordinate 5,457 downwards.
CCTAGTGCTACATCTAGCACCATCATTAAAGCAAATCCTATCGCCACTCCAATCGTTCCTATATTACTATGTTTACCAGATTATGACTCAGGAATCAACTCCTCTACCACTACATATATCATTGCGCCTGCGGCAGACGCAAAAAGGGAAACACAGACTTTCATCTTATGTTTCCCTCTTTTCTAATTATTAGGTGTATTTACTTTACTTTGATCTTAAACTTCTTGTATAAACAATTCTGAGTAAATACATAAATTACAGTTTTACCTTTCTTTAATCCTTTAACTTTACCTTTCTTGCTCACTTTAGCTACAGAAGTGTTTTGACTTTCAAAACGAAGCTTTGCTATGTGATAAAAAACCTTTTTATTTGACTTAATCTTGGCTTTGATTTTGAATTTTTTACCCACTCTAATCTTTGCACTCTTTTTCTTTAGTTTTAATTTTGTAGGATTGCCAAATTTAGCGCCTTTTGTAGCTATGTGGATATCCGGTGATTCAGCTATAACTATAGGTTTGTTTCCGTATTTCTTGAAAGCCTTGATCTTTAGTTTATAATACTTACCCTTCTTTAGTTTTTTATAGACATATTTCTTTGACAAGCCATTATTAAGAGTAGCTATTTTTTTCATTTTGCCAGTACATTTTTTAGTATTACATTTAGCAGCGTATACATAATAGCCATTTGCACCCTTAACAGATTTCCAGCCAAGAATTATCTTATGCTTTTTAGCCTTTCCTTTAATCTTGATTTTCTTGCTAGTAAGTTTTGGAATAGATTCAGTTCTAGCAGCTCCACACTTTGTACATGTGTATGTCTTAACTCCACATGCCTTCTTGCTTGGATATTTGGTGTATTTGCCTCCATCCCATGTGTGAGAAAGCATTGGTATTTCAGTATCCTTCTTTGTGATTTCTTCGGTACCTAACGCATCTTTATATAGTTTGTTACACAATATACATCGATAATGCTCAATATTGCCTTTTGATGTACAAGTAGGTTCTTTTCTTTCAACCTTAGTTATACCCACATGTTTTATATTGGCATAAAGAGTTGTGTCCTCTTTCAGTTTTGTTCCTTCTTCATAAGGTTTAGTGTACTCTTCATCTAAGAACCAACCATCAAGCTGTTTACACTCTGGAAGTTTCATATCTTCTGAAGTAGGTAGTGTTGGTGCTGTATTGTATGAGATAGTCTGATTTTCAATTTCACTTCCAAAGTCACCCTTGAAAGATACATCTACTTTTTTCTCTACAGCTGTCACTTCTACCCAGTCAGACTGCATATCACCTGATACCGCACGAACGTGGTATGTGCCTGGTTTTGTAAATGTAACGTTTGAGCCATCCATAGAAATGCCCTTTGACGGAAGTTCTTTAACCTCCCAGTTATATGGTCTGCTCACTTCTTTGTCCGTAGAATCAGTAATAGTTACTCTTAAACCATCTGCATCATCTATAGATTTAGGCTCATCACCCACTATACCAGTATAACTACCGTCCACAGTAACTTCACCTTTGAATCGTTCGTCTTTTACCACAATCTCTAAAGCTGCAGTTTTGTCTAGGTCGCTATTTTTAGCATACTCATCTTCATAATAAGCAGTTGCATATCTGTCTTCATCTATAAAATACTTAAGGTAACATGTTCCTTCTTTCACTGCTTTATATTCTATATTCTTTGAAATAGGATTTTGTTCCAAAACCACTGGCGCATCATCGCCCAATGGATTGCCTTCTTTGTCTACTACTTCCCAATGACCTTTGGTTGGTATAAATCCATGGTATGGTATATCTCTCTCATTTAATGCCGTTAGTTTAATATAATTAACATATGAATGATCACCTACAGACATATTCACTGTGTAGTAGTCCATATTCTTATAGGACAAATTTTCTCCTGATATAAAGGATGTGTTCGGGGCATCAATCCTAATTGCTTTGAGTGGATATAATGGCATAATCTTACTCATCTCAGTGGATGTAGTATCGTTGGTTAAGTCCATAGATGCTCCTGATGCAAACATAGGAATCTGTGTAGCTGCAGTAGTCATTTTATCATTGATATCACTCATGGATGCCCAATCCACTACGCTTCTTACCACTCTACCATCATGATTTCCCTCAACTTTACCAAAGGCTCTTTCCATTTTGTATTTAGTTTTAGGATCTAGAGCACGCACATATAAATTCTCAGCCGCATCATAACCGCCTTCTGCATTTCCTGCTCCAAGTATTGTGACAAAGTCCTTAGGATTCATCCAATAATCAGTTGCCGCACGGTCATCATATCTGAATCCATTCATGCTAAATATTGCCACTTTATAGCGTAATGCAACAGGACAATCATATTCTACATTGACAGTTTGTTTATCCTGCTTTTGTTGAAGCGCTATAGCAGTGTGAGGTGGTAATACTACAGATGATGTGGCGCTGTTAGAATATGTATCCGATATAGTTTTTGACTCTGTTTTAGCTGACGAAATTGCCTGTGTAGCAGTAAATGAAAAATTAACTGTGAATTTGGCCACATTCAAAAAAGGTGTGCTCCATGATGCAGTTGCGCCTATTGTCTCTGCAAAACTATACGTCTTGGTAGAAGTAAGCGAGTTAGTGGCAGATTGTGTGGATGTTGAAGTAAGATTTGTAGTGACATTAGAATTAGATTCTGATTCATTTTTAAAGTATGTCTTATGTGCTCCGGTTGCTGTATTTCCAGATTCTTTTGTAGTTAACTTCTGATTAGCATATGTTACACCTTTAAGCACTATTGGTGCCAACTCAAAATCATAAAATACTAGCGCATATGAATTATAGTAGTATCCATATGTGGCACCATTATTATCGATAGATGTCACTATCTTATAAAAAGCTTTGGTATCTTGTTTATCTTTTGTATCTTTAATAACTTTCAAATCCGCTTTATCATAAAGAGTGGATGCTGGGGTATTATATCTATCCCCTAGTCCTTTTGCAAGTTCATCTGTCATATGATGTAAAATAGAATCCATATTGGTAGCATATTGAATACCAGTCGCTAGCACGCAGTCATTAGAATACTCACCGTGTTGATAATGATCCTCTGATGTTAAGGCCTTAGATAAATCAGTTTTTTCATTAGACTCACTAACGCCTGGTCCAAAGTACCTTCTCCAGTCTGTAGCTGAGTCGTCACTATTGTTATGAAATGCCGAATCTGTACTAGTTTCAAACACTTTACTAGCAATAGGGCCCCACTTAGTAAATAATTTCGGAACATAGTCCGTCATGGTATCTACTCTTATCTCCTTGTCAGCTCCTAAACTTGCAGAGTCGTCAAAGTAAGTGTACGGCGGTCTCTCAATTTTTTTAATATTTGTGATATTACCATCCGCATCCTTCTCGTACTCTGGCACTCCAGTTTCACTATCAGCATATACATTTAGTGATGATGTCACAACCGCTATAGCTATCATAAAAATAGCCATACACTTAATACTCTTCTTAAATATAGAAGTGCATCTTCCCAACAGTTTCCTTACTTGTTTCCCCTTCATAACATTTTCTCCTTTTATTTGTCCGTTTTTCTATTTGTTACCTTTTTAAGATCGTCGTCCAAAAACAAAAACTTTCTACACGCCAAAAGTACGGCTATGGCAACAATAGTAATCGCCATTTCCCAAATAGTTTCATTTGTGACTATTAAGCCCCTTGCCAATGCAAAAATCAAAACCTCCACTACTGTACCCATAGTATGCTTTATTAGGACTCTTATAAACTCTATAACAATTATTATGTTGAGAGTGTCTGACAAAATCGTCTTTATAAATTCCGAATCAAATCCAGCCTTTACTCCGTTCACTATATCTAAAACCAAATACACTACAGCAATAACAACCACCACCATTAATATGACAGCAATGATTTTTTCTAAAATATGTACAATGCTCATTAAAATATTATTTATTTTTTTCATGCCTACCTCTTTTCTGTTTATGGTCTTCACTATTATAATCATAACATACACAAACGAACGAATTACAGCAAAAAATTCGCTAAAACTATGTTACTAATATCAATCCCTTTGTCTGTAAGAGTTATTAGGTCACCAGCTTCCTTTATTAGGTTTTGATTTGCTAATTTTTCTATCACATTTCCGTAAACCGCTTCTATATCACAGTTAAATATCTTCTTAAAATCAGATTTGCTCACTCCGTCAGTCATCCTAAGTCCTAGAAACATAAACTCTTCCATCTCGTCTTTCTGCGTCAAAGACTCTATATTTTCATTCAGTGCTTTCCAAACTTCATCTGCATTCATCACATCTTCGTTTTCCAAAATATGCATGTATCTGTTTATATCAGATGTGTTAAAGAACCTCTCACCCTTAAACAGTGACGCTGCACCTATTCCAAAACCTAAGTACTCTACTCTTTTCCAGTATCCAATATTGTGTCTGCACTCGTAGCCGTCTTTAGCGTAGTTTGAGATTTCGTATCTCTTATACCCAGTCCTCTCTAGAAACTCCTTCGTATAATAGTACATCTCACGCTCATCGTCTTCCGATGGCAAATTCACTTCGCCACTTTCCACCAAATCTTTAAGCGGCGTCTCATCTTCCACTATTAAACTGTACGCAGAAATATGATCTGGGTTTAGAGTGATCACCTTCGCCAAAGTATCTTTATAACTATCCAAAGTCTGTTCCGGCAAAGCACTCATCAAATCAACATTTATATTTTTAAACCCAGCAAGCCTTGCTAAGTTAAAACTCTTTTTAAACTCTTCGTAATTGTGAATTCGACCGATGGTTTTGAGTTCTTCGTCGTTGGCGCTCTGAAGACCTAGACTTATTCGGTTTATGCCGGCATCTTTGTAGGCCTCTAATTTTTCCATCGTCAAAGTCCCTGGATTACACTCGATTGTAATCTCAGCATCGTCTGAAACTTTAGCCGCGCTTCGCAAAGTGTCTAGGATTTGTGTGATATTTTTTTCCTCTAATATAGAAGGAGTACCTCCACCGATAAACACTGTATCGACCAGGTACTCTTTCAAGCAGTCTTTCGACCATTCAATTTCCCTGCACAAAGCCTGAACGTATCTATCCTTTGTCTCATCGTCTGCTGGACAAGACAAGAAATCGCAATACGCACATTTCTTCACGCAAAATGGGATATGAATATATATTTCAATTTTCTTATTCATCGTCATCTAATTTAAGCACAGCCATGAACGCGTTTTGTGGAATCTCCACATTGCCCACCTGGCGCATACGCTTCTTACCTTCTTTTTGTTTCTCAAGAAGTTTCTTCTTACGAGTGATGTCACCACCGTAGCATTTCGCAAGCACGTCTTTACGAACAGCCTTAACTGTCTCACGCGCAATAATCTTTCCGCCCACCGCTGCTTGAATAGGAACCTCAAACTGCTGGCGAGGGATTTCTTTCTTAAGCTTGCCACACATCTTTTTGCCGCGCTC
>CADBBS010000035.1 GCA_902793045.1 uncultured Lachnospiraceae bacterium | reverse complement strand
GCTAGTAAGATGATGAGATTTTACGGCGTTACAAAAAAAGAAATAGATATCACAGAATCTGTAAAGCAACATTTCGCAGATATCAAACACGGAATTAGAAATAAGAATGCTACATTCGAAAATGCGCAGGCTAGAATGCGCACAATGATTTTGATGGATGTGGCTAATGACAATAATGCGTTGGTGGTAGGAACTGGAGACTTCTCTGAACTTGCTCTTGGATGGTGCACATACAATGGTGATCACATGGCTATGTATAGTGTAAATGCAAACATTCCAAAGACTGTGATTAGAGAAGTGGTAAATTACGAGGCAGATAGAATTAAGAATGAGCGCTTAAGCAAGATTCTTAAGGATATTGTGGATACGCCAGTTAGTCCAGAACTTCTTCCAAGCAAGAAAGATAAGATTGCACAGAAGACAGAGGATATAGTAGGACCATATGAGTTGCACGATTTCTTCTTGTATGAGATAGTGTATTTAGGTAAAACTCCAAGTGAAGTGGAGTCGGATGCTATATTTAACTTTATGGAGCAATATAAATCAGATGTTATTAAGCATTGGTTGAAGGTGTTTATAAAGAGATTCTTCTCACAACAGTTCAAGAGAAATTGTAGCCCTGACGGACCACAGGTGTTCTCATTTGGATTTTCACCAAGAGGCGGATTTATGATGCCATCAGACGCCTCAGCCAAAGCTTGGCTAGATTATTTAAAGTAGTACCTAATTAATGAACTTTATGTAAATATTATTTAGGAGGATATTATGAAAAAGAAAAATGGAATTATTATCGCACTATGTGTGGTAGTTGTAGTCTTGATCGTAGTACTTGCATTTGTTCTTGGAAGAAACACTAGTAAAAAGGACGAAGTTACAAGTGCACCAACAGTTGCACCTACTCAAGCTACACAAACAGCTGCTCAGACAGCAAATAGTGATGTTAGTAAATCAGACATCAAAGTTGTAAAGAAGTATACAACTATTGAAGACGATGATTACAGTATGGTTTTAGTTCTTCAGAACAACGGAAAAGCAGATGCTGCAGTAGCAGTAACTGGAAAAATCTTTGACGGAGCTAATGCAAATGTTGGAACTGAAAGAGAATCTATCTTTATGGATCCAGGTTCTCAGTCTGTAGTTTGTCTAGACTTTGACACAGAGGGTGTTAAGGTGAAGGATGATGACTATAAGATTTCAGTTGCTGCAGCTACTAGTGTAAAACCTGGACTTAAGAACATAATGTATAAGAAAAAGGTGGTTGGAAACATTGTTAAAGTCACATCTAAGAATGAAGGCGACTTCGATCTAAAAGGAGTAGAGACACACGTATTGTTCTATGACAATGGCGAACTAGTAGACATTGAAAGTGAAGACATGATTGAGAATGATTCAGAAATCTTTACAAAGGGCACAGAGGTTAAACAGTCATTTGATACAAGAGAACAGTTCGACAAAGTAAAAGTTTACTACTCACAAGATCAAGAACAGCCAGACGCAGAAGACGATGACTAAACAATAAATAATAAAACACCAGTTGTTAATTCAACTGGTGTTTTATATGAATAGTTCTGTTATAAACACGACTATACAACTGACTGCAGCTGTTATAAATAAGTTTGGCTTTTTCCAAGCAACTATAATGGCTGCTATTAGTGCGAGCGTGCCAGAAATCCAAGATTGTGTTGCGTTTATAATGGCCGGGAATGTCATCACTGAAAGTGTGACATATGGCACATAGTATAGAAACGACCGTATATATTTATTCTTTATTTCTTTCCTAATTAACGTGATTGGCAAAACTCTAATCAAGTATGTAACTATGGTCATTAGAAGGAGTGTTATATAAAACTTACTGCTCATCTTTAACCTCCTTCACTGGCTTGATCACCGAAAAGATTCCTGCAATCACAACAGTTAAAATAATAATCTTAATACCACTATCAATCCCCTTAACCACAGGAATAACAGAAAGCAAGTAGCTCGCCAAGAAACTAACTATGATAACAACAGCCACTACTTTGTTTTTCTTTCCCTCTGGAATAATAATCGCAATAAACATACCAAACAATCCAACGCTTAGTGCACTAATAACGCTTTCCGGCAAAACATTACCCAAAGCCACGCCCAGAGCAGTACCAACTACCCAGCCAGGTGAAGCCACAGTAGCCATACCAAAAATGTAGTATGGGTTAAGCTTTCCTTCGACGGCGATGGCTGCGCCAAAAATCTCATCGGTAATAAAGTATCCCATAATAAGACGCTTCCATACAGGAGTGTCCTCAGGAATCTTTTGACTGAGAGAACATGACATCAAAAGATACCTAGCATTAGCCACCAACTCCATCAAAACCATCACAAGAATAGTAGTGCCTGCGCCAAAGAGAGTTATGAAAATATACTCCCCAGCAGATGCGTGGAGTCCAAAACTCATAAGAGCAGACTTAATGACAGAAATCTTGGCTGCTTTGGCTTGGATGCCTAGCGCAAAAGCCACAGCAAAATAACCAAGCCCAATAGGTATGCCTGTTTCTAATCCTTTTATATACGCTTTTTTGTTTGAATGTTCCATATGTTTAAATCCTTTACGCAAAGAATATAATAATACATTTTTATCTAATAAACAAATCAAATGTACCATTTATTGGACGGCTATTTATGGTATAATACTAAACAGTGAGGGCACGGAATGTTAAATTTTATTATTGGAACCGCAGGTAGCGGAAAATCCTACAAATTACAACAAAAGTTAATAAAAGAATCTACTGATAATCCAGATAGTAGATTTGTTCTTTTGGTGCCAGATCAATACTCATTGGAAGCTCAAAAGGAAATTCTAGATAAGCATCCAAACCACGGTGCTTTTAATATTGAAGTATCAAGTTTTAACCGTTTGGCCTATGAAGTACTAGATGAACAGGGCTTTGGCGAAGCCAAAATAATGACTGATTTAGCTAAGACTATATTGGTTAGAAAATGTTTGATTGATTGCAAAGATGATCTAGAAGTGTTCAAGGGCAAAGTGAATATGCCAGGTTTTACAGATAAGATGAAATCTGTCATTAACGAGCTTGGTCAGTACAATATAAGTCAGGACAAACTAAGAGAGATTATTGAAAAGAGTGATGATCTATTAAGCGAGAAATTAGAAGACGTTTTCAAGGTGAGAGAACGTTTTAATAGTTATGTAACAGAAAAGAATCTAACTACTGATGAATTGCTAGATAGATTTATGAAGTGTATTCCTAATTCAAATATTATTGAGAATACTTATATTTATATAGATGGATTTACGGGTTTTACTCCTATACAGGAAAGAGTGATAGAGGGGTTAACTAGAAAGGCTAAGGATGTCACAGTGACAGCCACCATACCTGTAGATGAGTATAAAAACACATCAGATCTAAGAACTGATGATTTATTCTATTTAGGAAAGAATACCGTTAAACATCTAAGACGTTTTGCCGCAGAAAACGGACTAGAGGGAGATATTGATTTAATAGAAGACAAAGATGGTAATCCTAGAAGAATTCAGGATAATGATGCACTTTCATTTGTGTCTAGAACTATATTTGGACAGAGTGCAGATAAGTATGAAGAAGAGCAAGATTCTATAGAAATTCATGAGGCTGATTCGCTTGAAAACGAGGTTTTAACTGTTGTTAAGCGTATTGAGCGATTAGTAAGGACTGAAGGCTACCGATATAGGGATTTTGCCATAATAACGGCCGATTTGGAGAGTTATTATCCATATTTAGACAAAATCACACGCAAATATGAAATACCTGTATTTATCGATTATAAGCGCAGAACAGGTATGAATGCTTTTGCAGATTTGGTGGTGGCTTTGGCCAGATTAGCACGTTTGAATTTCTCGTATGATTCGCTTTTCCATGTCTTGAGATCTGGACTTACACCTATCAGTGAGAGTGATATTGATTTTATTGAAAACTATATTATCACATTTAAAAGAACATCATTTAACAGTTTTGCTCAGGAGTGGAAGAGACCACTAGATAATCGATATAAATTAGATCGAGTAAATGAGATAAGAAAAAATATCTACGAAACATTCAAACCATACATGAGTGTTATGAGAAATTCTAATTCTACAGTTAGTGATTACTGTAAGAGTGTCTATGATATTCTCGTTGCGTTTAATATTGATAAGCGCGTGGATGAATATGTAGAGAGATTCCACGAAGAAGGAAACTATGCTTTAGAAGAAGAGTACAGTCAGATTTATTCTGCCATCGTTAGATTGCTCGAAACTATCGAGAATACTATGGGCGATGAAAAAATCACTTTAAATGATTTTGAAAAATTGATTGTTAGTTCTATAGAGTCGTTAAAGATTGGTATCATTCCTCCGGGAATTGATGATGTTATGGTGGGTGATATCGAGAGAACTCGTCTTAAGGATATAAAGAAAATCATTTTCTTGTTAGGAGCAAACGATGGCGTCATTCCAAATACTTCTAATCCAGCTACTATAGTGAATGATGCAGATAGAGAAAGACTAAAAGAGAATGGATATGAATTTGCGCCTACCACCAAGGATAATGTCTTCAAGCAAATGTTCTATTTGTATATGCTTCTCACTAAACCTACAGAGAAGTTTGTTGTTTCATTTAGCAACCAGGACAAAGACTTCAAACCTCTTAAACAATCATACTTTGTTGATATGTTAAGAGCAATTCTTAAAGAGACTGGTACCATTTTGGATAGTGAAACTGAAAGCAAAGTAGAAGATATAGTAAATGCAAATGTAGCATTGGATTTCTTGGCGAAGAAAGGAAGAGTAATCAAGTATTCTCAAGATGAAAATGAAAAGAAGCTATATTCGTCACTTAAGAATTATATGCTTCAGAACAAAGTTGAAATAGATGCAGTCCATCTAATGAACGATGGGTTAAAATTTGAATATAAAGAGCGTGGTATTGAGACTTCGCTAGCTAAAGATTTATATAAACCTGAAGAGGATATAAAAGTAACCGAAGCCCAGCAGTTCATTAATTGTCCATATAATCACTTCTTGAATTACGGATTGAATCTAAAAGAACGTGAATACTATCAGTTTGATAACTTGCAAAAGGGAAATATTGAGCATGATATTTTGGAAAGGTTCTTTAAGTCAGTAAATGAAAACAAAATTGATTTAAAGAATGTTGACCAAAAGAAGATTGATCAAATACTTGATACTGCCGCAAAAGAAGCTTTCGAGTGCGAAAGAGCGGGTGATTTTATCAAGACTGACTCATCAAAAGAGTTTTTAAAACACCAGTTAACTAACATTGCAAAAGAAAGTGTGAATGCGCTTATTAAACATCTTCAAAGAGGTAAGTTTGAAGTGTCATATTTGGAGGAGCGTGTTTCTGGTGGTAAGGCAGACCGTGTTGATAGATATGAAGATGGTAATGATATTTACATAAAAGTAATAGATTACAAAACTGGAAGTAGTGTTGGCTTTAGTTTTGGCGAATTGATGTATGGAAAGAATATGCAGGTATTCGTATATCTAAAGGATGCATTGCAAAGAGAGATTGAAAACAATCCGGGCAAGAATGTTATCCCTGCAGGTGCTTTCTATTTCAGAGCGAGAGAAAACTATGTGGGCAAATCTAACGGAACTGGTGATACGTCTAGCAAGCAAATAGAAGAACAAAATATTAATAACGCTTTCAAGATGGCTGGCTTGTTAAACAAAGAAGCTATAAAGGTCTTTGACGAAGACAACAAACCTGAAGAAACAATTAGTTTGCCTTCTAGTAAACCAGAAGAGGCTATGTTTGACACAGAAAACTATATGAAACTCTTAGATTATGTAGACGATAAAATTGATGAGATAAGAGGGGATATAAAACATGGCTATATAAAAGTTGAGCCTTATGATGGAGCATGTAAGTACTGTTCTTACCAAGGTGTTTGCAGAAAAGAAATGGGTAATGTTGAATTTAAAAAGGCTGAGAATTTGAAGGCACAAGATGTCATTAAGATATTGAATGGAGAAGAAGATGACGCAAATTCCATGGACTAAAGATCAAGAAAAAGTAATAAATACGAGTGGAAAAGATATATTAGTGGCTGCCGGAGCTGGTTCTGGTAAGACCGCTGTATTAGTCGAGCGCATTATTAAAAAGGTGACTGACCCTAATCATCCAGTTGATATTGACCGTTTTTTGATAGTTACATTTACAAAAGCTGCTGCAGCGCAGATGAGAGAAAAGATTAGAGAGAAACTCTATACACTATCATACAAGAATCCAAAGGATGAAAATCTAAAGAGACAGTTGTCTCTAGTTCATACTGCCAACATTTCGACTATCGATAGTTTCGCCAAGAAGGTGGTATCTGCCAATTTTGAAAAACTCGATATTGATCCAAACTTTAGATTGATGGAGAAAGAAGAGTCAGACTTGCTCTTAGAAGATTATATAGAAGAGACGGTGGATGAAATGTTTGAAGAGGACAATCAAGATTTCATGAACGCTATGTCTCAGTTGGCGAAGGGAGATGTTTCTACGGATGTAGTCCGTAAAGTATCTCTCATAGTTAATAAAGCAAAAAACCAAGAATATCCTCTTAAATGGTTGGCTGATGCCATTGATAGAAATTATTGTGAGACAGAAGATGACTTTAATCAAAAAGAATTTGTAAAAAGATTTGTTGCCCAATTTGAGAAGTATAAAGAATTTAGTGATGATTTGTGGACAGCACTAAATGATGTGGAAGAAAATGAAACGCCTACAAAAATCATGCAAGAAATAATAGATAAAACTAATAGTATACTAACTAAGTTAGAGGCAGCTTCCACATACAACGAATACCGAGACGCCATTATATCTTATGGTTTACAAAAGACAGTAACTCAGACTAAAGGCTATTTTGTAGACTTGAAAGAACATCATAATAAGCTGTTAACATACATACGATCTTTTGTTGGAACAAATGGTAAGCCAAAGTATTTCCCTTCTGTAGAAGATGCTATGGAGGATGTAAATAAGAGTCAAAAGACAGCTAATGTTCTACTTGAAATTGCTATTAAGTCATTTGAAAAATGTATGAATGAAAAGAAGCGTATTTGTGCATACGACTTTAGCGATATAGCTCATTTTGCAATTGATGTTCTCTGTGAACCGGGAGAAGATGGACCGACTGCCAGTGATACAGCAAAGAAGATGGCAGAAGGCTTTGAAGAAATACTAATAGACGAGTATCAAGATAGTAACTACATCCAGGAATATATGTTGTTTGCTTTGTCTAAAGGACAAGGTATCAACAATGTATTTATGGTGGGTGATATTAAACAGAGTATTTATCGTTTTAGATCAGCAGAGCCTAAGATTTTCCTTGAAAAGCTAAATAATTTTGAAGAGGAAAATGATGAACATACTAGAATTATCCTTGGTAAAAACTTCCGTAGTAGACCAGAGGTTATTAAATTCACAAACTTTATTTTTGAAGAGATTATGATAAAAGATGTTGGTGGAATAAATTACAGCGATGGTCAAAAATTGGTTCAGGGTGCTGAGAATTATAATGAATCTTTAAACAATGGCAAAGAGGATAATAAAGCTGAAATTATCTGTGTGCCTAGTCAGGATGGCCTTTCAAGACATGAGGTTGAGGCTAACATCATTGCAAGAAAGATTCTGAATATGATGGATGAGAAGACTGGTCTAAAAATTACTGATGAAAAGGCTAATAAAAGATCGCTTAGATATAACGATATAGTTATTTTGACGCGTTCACCTAAGACAGTGGTGGATACTTACTTAAGAGTTTTAGAAGAGTACGGAATCCCTGTGTATGGTGAGAAGAGAGATGGCTTTTATGAATCAACTGAAATTAAATGTATTCTAGATTTCTTGTCAGTTATTGATAACCCTATGCAAGATATTCCTTTGGCGGGGGTTATGACTAGCGCGTTCTATCATTTTGACGAGAGCGAACTAGGTTATATCAGATTGGTACAACCAAAGGATGCTATGTACCATGCAGTTCAGAAGTATGCCGAAGAGGGAACAGATCAAAAATTAAAAGATAAAGTAAAAGCTTTCTTGGAGTCGCTAGAGGATTACAGAGACAAAGTAAAATATATGTCAGTGTATGAGTTTATCAATTATTTCCTAGACTCTAGTCGCTTTGATTTATATATTAGAAGTTTGCCGGCAGGTGCTAAGCGTATTCTTAATGTGGATATGCTTAAAGAGATTGCGTATAAATATGAAAACTCATCTTACAGATCGCTTTTCAATTTTGTTCGTTATGTGAATAAGAGTATTGATAACGACAAACAGATAGGTGAGGCATCAAATGTGCATGAAGATGATAACGTGGTTAGAATTACAAGTATTCACCAGAGTAAAGGTTTGGAATACCCTGTCGTAATCTTATCAAATGTGGCTCCTGGAGGTAGAGGCGGAAGCAAAGAAAACAACTATTTAGTAAATAGTGATGGTGATATTGGACTAGATTCTTTAGATACAGAAAACAAGACTAAGACGGATACATTACTTGAAAGATATATTGTGGAAACTGAAGATGAACAGGAAAAAGCAGAAGAACTAAGACTTCTTTATGTTGCCATGACTAGAGCAAAAGAGAAACTAGTTATCACTGCAATTAAGCTTGCAAAAAAAATAGAGAAAAAAGACTTTAAACCTATAAACAATGCAAACAAAAAAGGTTCAATACTTGCTACTACTGATTTCTATCAAATGATTGCTCCGGTTTTAGGTACTGAGATATATGACGAAGTTCCGGACTTAATAGATGCAGAGAGCGAACCTGCTGACGTAGATAAAGAGTTTTACAGGGTAGAAATGTATCCAACCATTGAGAGTTATCCATTTGTCGGTCTAGTAGAAGATGAATCTATGGATGATTTGAAGTTGAAGTCTGATGAAGAAATAACAAATAAAATTATTGAGAATTTTGAATATAAATATGATTATAGAAAAGAGGCAAAACTTCGTGCAAAGATGAGTGTTACTGAAATCAAGCGACGATTGAGCGGAGAGTTTACAGATGATGACGCAGAAAACTTAATTCAAGATAGAAGTGCGAAGAGTAAGCCGAACTTTGTTGAGCAAGATAAAGATATAGGATTAACAGGTGCAGATTTAGGTAATGCTTATCATAAAGTTTTTGAACTATTAGATTATTCTAAGGATATGACTGATAAAAATGTAGTCAAAGAATTCTTAGATCAGTTAGTGAGTGAAAACAAATTGACAGAAGAGGAGAGAGCTTCCGTCAAAGAAGATAAAGTAATAGAGTTTACCACAAGTGGTATTGGAAAGCGCATGAAAGCAGCTTTCGATAGAAACGAACTTTACCGCGAGCGCAAGTTCTTGCTACAGGTGGATGGTGACTTTATAGAAAAGGTTCAAGGCATTGAGACAGATGAGACTATGATTGTTCAAGGTATTATTGATGCATGCTTTGTGGAAGACGGAAGGTATGTAATTGTGGATTACAAAACTGACAAAGTCGATAAAAAAGAAACACTTGTTGAAGAGTATAAAAATCAGTTAAATGTTTATGAAAAAGCAGTGAATCAAATAACAAATGCAGAAGTGGCTGAAAAGATTATTTACTCAGTTGAGTTAGGAGAGGAAGCGACAGTATGATATTTCCAAAAAACATAGAAAAAGGTGACATCATAGGAGTGTGTGCTCCATCAGGTGGTGTTACAGAAGATATCAAAATAAAGCGAACAAAGAATGGTGCACTAAACTTAAGAAACGCAGGATATGAAGTGGCATTTTCTGATAGTGTGTTTAAAGCTGATGAAAGAGGTGTCAGTGCTAGCGGAAAGCAACGCGCTGATGAGTTTAATGCGTTTATAAAGAATGATAAGGTGAGTGCAATCGTTTCTGCCGGAGGCGGAGACTTTTTATTTGAGATGCTAGAGTATGTTGATTGGGATGCTTTAAAGAAGAATCCAAAGTGGTTCCAAGGCTATTCAGATAATATGACTTTACTCTATCCTATAGTTACAAAGTGCGATATAGCGGCTGTTTATGGTTGTGGTATTAGAGAGTTTGGAATGCAGCCTTGGGAGGAATGTGTAAAGGATTCTCTGGGTGTTCTTGATGGAAGTGTTTCAAAACTTGATTCATACGATTTTCATGAGACAGAAAGACACGAATATGAGACTGGCTTGGAAGGATATTTCAACGATCAAGAAACTATATGGGTAAATGGAAAAGGCGAAGATAAAGTTGAGATGTCAGGAAGACTGCTCGGTGGTTGTCTTGATGTTTTGGTATTCCTTATTGGCACAAAGTATGATGGCACAAAGGACTTCATCCAAAAGTACGCAGATGATGGAATAGTTTGGGCGCTAGAGAGTTTTGCTATGGCAGATGTTGATATGGTTACACATTTATGGCAGATGAAAGAACTGGGCTATTTTGAAAATGCCAAGGGCTTTGTCTTTGGTAGACCATGCATGTATGAGCATTGGACTTATGATGAGTATAAAGATGCTGTCATGTCTATTTTGGGTGAATTGGATGTGCCAGTGGTCTTTGACGCGGACTTAGGTCATATGGGTCCACAGTTCCCTTGGATTATGGGTGCAAAGGCAAGAGTAACATCCGAGGCCGGCAAAGGAACATTAGAATACCTATACTAATTTATTGAATACAACTTAAAATTATATTAAAATAACAATGATAGAGTGAACGGAATAATAAATATGGAGGTCGCTATGAGTAAAACCATATTAATAGTGGAAGATAATGACAAACTAAGAAAGACCGTTAAAGAGTTTTTGGAGTTTAATGATTATCTA
>CADBBS010000034.1 GCA_902793045.1 uncultured Lachnospiraceae bacterium | reverse complement strand
CACAGTGAGTGGTTACTTCTACTCTTCTGTAATAGCTGGTTCTACTGCCAACACTGAGTTTGAGTTTTTGACAGGTGATACTATGGCATTCTTGCCACCGGGCAGTATTCCTTATCAGCAGTTTATAAATAAAGATACTGAGAGTATGGCTTCAGATTTGGCAAACCAAAACTACTCTACCATTGGAACACATCCTTATGTAGGTTACGGTTGGAACAGACGTACAGTTTACCCATTGCTTGGATTTGACCATATGAAATTCCAAATCGATATGTTTGGCTTGGAAAAGATTAGAGTTTACACCGACGATGCAAGTTACTACAAATATTTGGAGAACAATGTTTTTTATAACACTACTCCATTCTTCTCATTTAATGTAACTATGCAAAACCACGGTGGATATATTGGAAAATTTGAAAACTTTAACATAGATGTTCATGCAACAAACTTTAAAAATGATTCTACTGATAATTATTTGTCTTTGATAAAGGAATCTGATAAGCAACTTAAGAATCTAATCGATTACTTTAAGAAGCAAAAAGACCCTACTATTGTAGTAATGTTTGGAGATCACCAGCCAAATGATTATGTGGTTGAACCTATGTATAACCAAAAAGGCAAATTTACAGCTGATTTGACTGGGGCGGATCATTTCGAGCGCTATAAAGTCCCTGTGATTATGTGGGCAAACTACGATATACCAGAGGATAATAAACTAGTGACTAGCGCAAACTACATGGGAGGAATGGTAACTAAGTTGGCCGGCTGTAAAACAAGCCCATATCAAAACTTCCTAGAAAAGTTAAGAGCAAAAGTTCCTGTCATCTGCTCACAAGGCTTTATGGACAAAGATAGCAAATATCACGATTTAGATGAATTGAACGATTATTCAAAAGAAATCGAAGACTATAAAATACTGAACTATTACAATTTATTCAAATAAAAAATCAAAAAATCAATTAAATAAACAAACAAAAAAGCATAGGAACGAACGATTTTAAGTGAGTCCTATGCTTTTTTGTTTGTGGAATAAATTGATTATTTTTTTATTTTAATTCGAATTGTATTAGTCCAGTCTCCGTAGTATTTCTTGCCGTTGTATATGATATAGCTTCGCATCTTGAAATAGTACATCTTTTTCTTCTTAAGCTTCTTGGTTTTGTACTTTTTGACAGGCAAAAGATTTTTTCTTGCTATATCTCAACTGGTAGCCGGTAATCTTTTTAATCTTCTTCCACTTAAGTTCTACTTTTTTGCCTTTGATGTTTTTGGCTTTTGTAACGACTACATCTTTTAAGTAGGATCTGGCTGATGGATTAGGATTATTTTTAGCCTTTATAGTCTTTGTGCAAGTTCCTGTGTACCTTGAGCCCTTTCCATAAAACTTTATAGTGACATTTCCATCCACATCAGTGACATGTGTCACATAGTAGTCTGTGTTATAAACCAAATCTTCACTACCATTATTAGCTGATACCATTAATACTTTCTTATCATTGAAACTAGCCTTTGTAGTGATATTCGCTATAGGCATCTTGGCAATGGTAAATGTTGCTGTATATGTTCCTGTGTAATCTCCCACTCCCTTGTATGTGATAGTGGCTGTTCCAGGTAATATATTATTCTTATAATCTACCTCATAATCCTTGATAGAGCTTAATCTGTAATCTCCATTGTAAAAGCCAATGTTGTTCACCCTATCCCTTGGCTCATAGTACATAGTCTTTACAAAGTTTGTCATGTCTTTTCCTATGACATCGCTTCCTATATCAATAGGTTCGTCTGCAAAGGCAACCGTGCCAAAGACAAATGTAAAAATCAATGTCAAAGATAATAATTTAAAAAATCTCATTATTTCTTCTCTCCAATAAATTTATAGCTACCCTTCACTATCAATTTATCAAATATAATAAACATAGCTGGGAGTACGCATATAACGCAAACCATACTTACGATAGCTCCTCGCGCCATTAACATACATAGCGAAGCAATCATATCAATACTTGAGTAAACTCCTACGCCAAATGTTGCGCCGAAGAATGTAAGCGCACTTACAATAACCGACTTCATAGAAAATGCTAATGCATCCTTTGCAGCTAACTTTTTGTCTTTGCCAGCATTACGCTCTACCTTATACCTGTTTGTCATAAGGATGGCATAATCCACCGTGGCTCCAAGTTGTATCGTTCCTATTACAATGGACGCTATAAACGGTAGTGTCGTATGCGTAAAGTACGCTGTACCCATATTGATGAATATGGCCGACTCAATCAGTGCTACCAAGAACACTGGAATAGTCACTGATCTAAATACACATAATATAATCAAAAGTACAAGGAAAATTGATACAAAGCTTACGACTTTGAAATCCTTGTCTGTAATCTTAATCAAATCTCTAGTACATGGGGCCTCGCCCACTAGCATTCCAGCTTTATCATATTTCTTGATGACCTTCTCTGCATCGTCGCATAACTTGTTTGCCTCATCGGAACCCGTCTTGTACTGCGATAAGAAAATAATCATCTGATGATCTTCGCTCTTTAGTTCTCCAGATAATCTCTTTGGAATAAATGATTCTGGAATAGAGCTGTCAACCACACTTTCTAAACCAAGCGCAGTCTTAATACCTTTTACCTTATTTAGGTCTTCTATCATCATCTTGACTTGTTTCTCATCTGCCTTGTTATCCAAAAGAACGATGTTGGCTGAACCCATCTTGAAGTCTTCGTTCAAGATTTTCTGGGTCTTAACACTCTCTAAATCCTCCGGCAAAGAAAGTGACAAGTCATAGTAAACCTCGTTGTGATTGTATCCATATATTCCTGGAATCAAAAGAAGAATAAATATTATTACAAATATGTAGAAATACTTTGTAATAAACTTAGGTAGCTTCTTAAAGTCAGGCATAATCTGTTTATGTTTCGTTTTTTCAATTGCTTTGTCGAAGACTAGGATGAGTGCTGGCAAAATAGTTACACACGCAATTACACCAATAACTACACCCTTCGCCATTACGACACCTAAGTCTAGACCTAATGTGAAACTCATAAAGCAAAGAGCGATAAATCCAGCCACTGTGGTGACCGAACTTCCCACAATAGATGTGAGAGTCTCTTTAATGGCTCGTCCCATCGCACCATGCCTATCTTCTGGTGTCTTAGCAAGATTTTCCTCGTAACTGTGCCACAAGAAAATGGAATAATCCATAGTAACCGCCAGTTGCAAAACCGCAGCCAGGGCTTTTGTGACATAGGATATTTGCCCGAAGAAAATATTCGAGCCTAGGTTGTACACTATGGCCGTTCCAATACTTGCCAAAAAGATAACCGGTATTAACCAAGAATCCATAAGGAGCGACAAAATAATTACAGAAATAATTACCGCAATTCCTACATATATAGGTGTCTCATGCTCCGATAATTCTTTAGTATCTTCTACTATCGCTGTAATACCCGTTACTTTACACTGATTCTTCGTAATCTTTCTGATGGTGGTGACAGCCTTCATCGTTCGCTCCGCCGAGCTCGTGTCGTTGAAAATCACCATCATCACCGTGGAATCATTGTGATTGAATACTTTATAGAGTCTCTTTGGCAACATAGATTTAGGAATTCTCAAATCCGCTAAACTGTCATACCAAAGAACCTTTTTTACAGCATCTACTTTCTCTATCTTTGTTTTTAACTGTGATGTCTTTTTCTCGCTAAGTCCATCCGTCATAATGAGTCCAAACGCGCCCGCGTCAAAGTCATTCATCAAGATGTCTTGGCCTTTCATTGTATCGATATTCTTAGGTAGATAAAACAAAAGGTCGTAGTTTACTCCCGTATTGAAGTAGCCAATAGCCGCAGGTATCAACAATGCTAATGCGACAATAAGGATGGCAACTCTAAACTTTACGACACCATGTCCGAATTTGTCCATCATAAGCCTACTCCCTCTCTCCAATCTCTGGTGTCTTGAAAATAAACTTCACTTGACCATCCATATCTTTAGATATACCGCCAAATGATTTATATGAACTACCTGCATCTATCAAGTTTTGAATCTTATCTATTGCTTTTTCAGCCTTATCACCAAATAGAGAAGTTATTTTTCTAATTCCTTCTTCATTAAGTTTCTGTGCACCATCTTTTAAAGTCTTTGTGCCATCTGCCAAAGTATCAATTCCGTTACAGAATGTTGCTGTTCCATCTGCCAAAGTCTTTGATCCATCACATGCCTGCTTGATAGCTTTTGCAAGCGTGCCTGATGCTTCAACTAACTGCGGACTAGCAGCACCTATTTTTACTTTCATAACTTTAACACCGTTATACAAAGTAATTACACCCTGATTTAGAGTATCTGCTCCGTCTTTTAATGACTGAGTACCTTTAGATAATGTATTAGTACCATCCTTTAAAGCACCTGTTCCATCGCTTAGGGAAGATGCGCCTTGGCTTAGTGAATTCAATCCCATATAAGCTTGATATAGTCCAGCCGCCAAATCACTAGATCCACTCTCTAGAGAATCCATGCCATTTGACAACTGCTTTATCTCCTCAGCATGATTGTTAATTAGGCTAGAAATTGATTGTTTTACGTTATTTAAAGTTTTAATGCTGTAATAAGCTTGAAGTAATGAATAATAAGTAGATACATTTAAACCTTGAGCTGCTACTGCAGTTTCAAGAGGAGTTCCTCCTTTAACTGCTGCGTTAATTCCTTCTATTAATCCATTAAGTTGAGCTTCAGATGTAATCTGTCCACCAGATGCCTCTTTAACCTGAGACATTATGCTTGCTATTTGATCATCTAATGTACCTGGTGTACTTTGAAGCATATCTATAAATTGCTTAACACCATCGTTGGCATCCTTAGCACCTTCCTTTAAAGCTTTTGAACCATCATTGATGCCGCCTTCTTTCTCAAAACCGTTTATGATTTGGGCTATACCTCCTGTGAGGTCTTTACTTCCTGCATCTAGGTCTCCTGCACCTTTGTTCACTTTTTTAGCACCATCATTTACACTCTTGGCACCTTTTGCCAATTCATTTGCTCCGTCTGCCAACTTCTTTGCACCAGACTGCGCACTTGATAGTCCTTTTTTTAGTTCCTTATGGAACTTTTTATTACCTTTGTGGTTCTTCTTTGCTCCCTTTTTAAGCTTTTTAAGTCCTGAATGAAGGTCGCTTGTTCCTTTTTTAATCTTTGGCGAAGCCGTAGCAAGTTTTTGTGAACCATCAGATAACTGGTTAGCACCGTCCACTAAGGCATCGGCTCCTGCCTGAAGTTTGTTAATCTTTGATTTGATATTTGAAAGATCGATAGAATCTTTAATGTTGAAATCGGCCAAATTAGATGTGGCAATGATTAATCCCATACTCATAGTACAGTTTTCAACATCTGCAGAAATAGTAAATTGGTCAGGCAAATCCACCTTGTTTAAGTATTCCTGAGCGGTTTTTAGTGTTTTGTGTAAGTTATCACCCAAACCAGGGACAGCATAACCCAAAACGATCTTTGACTCATCATAATCAGCCACTTTACCATTATCTACTACAACATTACTAAATGTCTCGCCATCTAGAATAAAACCGCCGAGAACGACAAATGGTACGAAATCATGCCCTTTTGTTCTCGCATTGTTTTTAAATTTATATTGAATCTGTAATTCTCCGCTCTTTCCCTCTAGGTCTTTGGCGGAGATATCTTTTCCATCTAAAGTATAAGAAATAGAAACATCAATAGGAGGTTTCGCATCAGTTGTTCCTTGATATGTGATGCTCTTACCCTTATTTTCCCAAGTAAGATTTCCATCTTCTTCGGTATATTTCTCATCACCTTTAAGGTTTTTAATATTCTTCAAAATAGACTCGTCTGTAATGGGATCTTTTCCTTTTGCCTCTATTACATCACTGACAGTTGTCTTATCAACTGAACCATCTCCGTTCAGCTCTATATAAACTGTCTCGGTCTTCTTAGCCTTAGTGCTCTTCGAATCCTTCTTACTAACCTTTCCAGCCAACAAATTCCCCATTTGTCTAGGAGATACTTGTGGATCCTTTAACACTGCTCTTGTGTTTGTAGTCCCCAGCGCATAAACGCATACCATAGACGCTAAAACTACCATACATATCATTTGTTTAACCCTAGTCTTCATAGTAAATACCGTCCTTTCATCTTCTTTAAGTATAGTACAAAACGCAAAAAAATCAAATCAAATGTATGTTCTTGCACTCTCACATTTATTACAAATTTTGGTTGACAAATTACAAAAAAAATGGTTTAATTAATACTCGTGAAAAGAAATTGTAACAATTTTGTAAAATTTGGAGGCGATTTTTTGAAAGCAAAAATTTTAAAAACAATTGTTCTTACAACATTAATAATATCAATGCTTAGCGCATCATTGTTTGTTGGCCCTACTGCTAACAAGACAGTAGAAGCCAAAGCAAAAGCTTCAACACTAAGACTTATGGCTGCAATCATTAACTCAGAAGCAGGTAACCAAAGTTACGCAGGCAAAAAGGCAGTCGGAATTGTTATTATGAACAGAGTTAAGTCAAAACAGTTCCCAAACACTGTTAAAGGTGTTGTTTACCAGAGAGGTCAGTTCTCTCCAGTAAGAAATGGTTCACTTAAGAAGTCATTTAGACTATATGATAGCGGTAAGATGAGTAAGAGCATAAAGAAAGCTGCTGCTTCTGCTCTAAGCGGAGACAAGACAGTTAAGTATCACGGTAAGAAAATCAACATGAAGAAATATAAATTCTTCTCAGGATATGTTGCCGGATGCAAATTGAAAATTGACGGACATCAATTTAAATAATTGAATATAGTTTAATAAAAGAAAAGAACAAGGAATTAATCCTCGTTCTTTTCTTTTTGTTTGTCTTTATATATTACCACGAACTTTCTTCGCCGGTCTCTTCTTCTACTTTTATTGCCTCGCCATTTGGATTCGTTGTTTCTTTGGCTGGCTGCTTTTTCTTTTTCTTCTTAGCCTTTTCAGCTTTTTGTTCAGCCTTCTTTAGCTTCTTAGAATGTTTCTTTATGTACTCTTTTTCTTTTTCCTTTTTAGACTTCTTAATGTTCTGTTTGTGGTAATCCTTATCAACTAAGTCTTTTGAGTCATAAATTGGTCTATAAACAGCTATACAGTCGTGATCTCTAGCTGATACTGCTCTAGTTCTAAAGTCCACACCTTCGCCAGACATTTCCATTATTGTTTTATTGTCTTTAAACATAGCAACATGTGTTACATGTTTATAGTGATCTTCAAAAGTATCCACTTCTTCATCAGAGTAGAAAATGATGTCTCCTAGTTTGGCGCTACCTAATTTAACCTTGAGCGCGTTACCTTCGCACCATCTTAGTTCTGTCTCAGTGTTCGCTCCTTCTCCACCCATATTCATTCCGATGTCTTTGTAGCAGGCGTAAACAAATGATGAGCAATCAGCAAAGCCTTTTTGATGTCTCTTAGCTTGCGAATATGTATACTTCTTATATTTCTTAGAAAACTGTAATAAACGTTTCTTCTTTGTTATTGTTTTAAAAGACTTAGTATCCTTATTATTTGTATGTTTAAAAGCTAGTAGCTTTCCGCAGTTTTTGAAGTTTGTTTTATCTCCATCTGAAAGCTTTTTGTTTGTCTTATTAAGGAAAATATTATTGCCTGCAAATCTATCATTGTCTTCCATTACAAAGTAGTCGCTCAAGTTCTTCTGCTCTACGTAGCACTCTTTACTAGTAATCTTATATTTGTAAGTCTTTCCATAGTCAAAACTACTTTTCTCAGTTATGGCTTCCTTAAATTTGAAAGTATCTTTTTTAACTGATTTCTTCTTAGCAGTTTTAATTACTTTATATTTGCCATTCTCTTGCTTTTCGTAAAACTTAAGAACTATATCTTGCTTATTTTTAAATCCGTCTAGCTTAATAGTTACAGAATTTGTTTTCACATCATAAACAGATGCTAATTTTTCAGCGTCTTTCTTCTTTGCTTTCTTTTTAGTATCTTTCTTCTTTACTTCAGTTTTATATGTCCATGTCTTGGCTGCTTCCACCATCATACTAGGTGTTCCCGCCAAACACAAAGCAACAACTAAAGCTATTACAATCTTCAATTTTGAATCCGTTCTTTTATTATTAAAAATCATACCTTTACCATTATATATCGTATCTTAATTTATGTAAACTACTCCATTTTTTAGTTCTACAAAATAATAACAGCCAAATGTGTTTATTATATGAACATTTGCCTGTTATTAATCATCTAAAATATTATCGTATCTAATAGCTCTTACTGTGTGCTCTTTTTGTAGGCCAAGGTTTTTGTATGGATTGTCCTCTAGTGCTGCGGTTCCTACAAACTCTAGTACCACCGCTCCGTCATTATGACCCCATTTATCAGCTGGATGTTGGTCATAATAGGTTTTTTTCTGACTCTTACTATCGTAAATGATACATTTCAAAACCGTGCCATCTGACATCAAAAAATCTATCTTATCGCCCACCTCGCCAAAGGTCTGGGTGCACGCAATCAAATATCTTCCGTATAGTTTTTGGAATCCCTGGTCATCCTGTCTTTTATGTGGAGACTCCTGTTCCCACAACTGATCTACTTTGTATTGGTTAGAACCAACTGCGCAGTCGTAGTAATTTAGATCCCACTCTCTAGTAGCATACCAACCGCATCCTTCAGGAATATCTATTACTACTCTTCCATTGAAATAAAAGTAAGAAAAAAGCACGGGAATAATAAGTAGCACTATTAGCACTGCGTAACCTTGCACTGTAGAAAGTGTATTAACTTTTCTTCTAGTTTTCTTTGCCATTGTTTCGTCTTTCTTCTATATAAAGATATATTTCATAAACTTTCACTATTATACTAGACAAACCGTCTTTTTCAAAGTAAAAGAAGCCCTATTTCTAGGACTTCTTTCGGAGAAAATTCATGAAAAAACTAATTAAACATTAAACTATTTTAGTTTACTGTGCTTTTGCATTTTCGTCTTTGTCGTCATCGTCTTCTGAGTCTTTCTTGTCATCATTGTTGCCCTTCTTATCAGCGTCTTTCTTCTGACTATTCTGACCATCATTTGGAGCCTGTGCATTAGGGGCTTCTCCTTGTGGAGGTTGTCCCTGAGGTGGCTGACCTTGTGGTGGCTGACCCTGCTGGTTATCATTTCCCTGAGGTGCCTGACCCTGTGGTCCACCCTGGTTACCATGGAACTGCTCGATTTGCTTGTCATTCCCCTTTGGACCTCTAGGAGCACATCTCCTTGTAGCTAAACATATATTACAAGCTACTGATCCGGCCAAGACAATCGCCAAAACCAAAATTGCTATGTTCTTTCCATTCTTAAAAAATTCCTTCATACTTATGTACCTCCTTTGAAGTTATGTCTATATGATAATTTTAATCTGTGAACAACTTGTGTTTAAAAAAGTAACAAAGTGTGAAGAAAAATAAAGGATCAGTAAGCTTGCGGCATGTGGAAAGAACGATTATTTGATTTAGTTATAGCAATAAAAAAAGAGGGGCAAAAGATAATCACCAAATTATCTTTTGGGCTGAACCGTGGCGAGTTTTCATCAGAAAACTTGTCACGTTGAAGCCGTACCCTCTTTTTTTTATTGATAGAACTAATAATCAAATGCGTTCTTGGAATCCGACGCAAGATTATCGCTCAATTATTTTTCTTCAACCTTTGGTAGTTTTGCTAAACTCTTTTCAAGTTCCTCATCAGATGGAATGTAATCTTCCATTTCACCATCGTGGAACTTCTCGTAAGCAACCATGTCAAAGTAACCAGTTCCTGTAAGACCAAATACGATAGTCTTCTCTTCGCCAGTTTCTTTGCACTTAAGTGCTTCGTCGATAGCAACCTTGATAGCGTGTGAACTTTCTGGAGCAGGAAGGATTCCTTCTACTCTAGCAAACTCTTCAGCAGCCTTGAATACGTCAGTCTGTGCAGCTGTTCTAGCTTCCATTAGACCATCATCGTATAGCTGTGAAAGAATTGAGCTCATACCGTGATATCTTAGTCCACCTGCGTGGTTTGGTGCTGGAATAAAGTCAGAACCAAGTGTGTACATCTTAGCTAATGGACAAATAGCACCTGTGTCGCAGAAGTCGTATGCATATCTACCTCTTGTGAATGATGGACATGACTGTGGCTCAACTGCGATTATCTGGTAATCATTTTCGCCACGTAGTTTCTCACCCATAAATGGAGCGATAAGTCCACCTAGGTTTGATCCGCCACCTGCACAACCGATAATGATATCAGCCTTCTCGCCAATCTTATCAAGTGCAGCTTTTGTCTCAAGACCGATAACTGACTGATGAAGAAGTACTTGGTTAAGTACTGAACCTAGTACATATCTGTAACCTTCGTGTGTTACAGCATCTTCTACAGCCTCTGAGATAGCACATCCCAAACTTCCTGTTGTTCCTGGATGTTCAGCGTTAATCTTCTTACCAACTTCTGTATTCATTGATGGTGAAGGTGTAACTGAAGCACCATAAGTTCTCATAACTTCACGTCTAAATGGTTTTTGTTCGTATGAAACTTTAACCATATATACTTTACAGTCCAAGTCAAAGTATGAACAAGCCATTGATAAAGCTGTTCCCCATTGACCAGCTCCTGTTTCTGTAGTAACACCTTTCAAGCCCTGCTTCTTAGCGTAATAAGCTTGCGCTATAGATGAGTTAAGCTTGTGGCTTCCACTTGTGTTGTTTCCTTCGAACTTGTAGTAGATCTTTGCTGGTGTTCCTAGTTTCTTTTCTAGGAAGTAAGCTCTTACTAATGGTGATGGACGATACATCTTGTAAAACTCTTTAATCTCCTCTGGGATATCAAAGTATTTAGTATCGTTATCTAGTTCCTGTTCTACTAAGTCTTTACAGAAAACTCCTTCTAGTTCCTCAGCCTTCATAGGCTCTCCAGTACCTGGGTTTAGTAATGGTGCTGGTTTGTTCTTCATGTCTGCTCTAAGGTTATACCATTTTTGTGGCATCTCCGATTCGTCTAAGTATGTTTTGTAAGGTATTTTTGTGTTTGGCATAATAATTGCCTCCTTTCATAAAATATAATTATACGATTCGTTGAAACGTTGATTTTTTTATTTCGTAAAAGTTATTTCGAAGAAAGAGAAGTTTATCTCTTATTGGGAAATAAAAAAATCCTGTCCCAACAAATGCTGGGACAGGATGAAAATTCTTAATCCTGCGGTGCCACCCGGCTTGACATCTTCTGATGCCCTCTCACGCATACTATCATATGCTGACCCTTTTTAACGAAGTGCCTACTCCGTATCGCATACTGTAATTTCAGCGATCCCTCAGAAGCCCATTCGGTTTTAAATACTATTATCGCAATCCCACCGCCTGCGACTCTCTTGAAACGTAACTTTAAAACTTACTTACTCTTCTTCAACGGTTTGAGAGTATATTACACTATGAAAAATTTCTTGTCAACAATTTTTTTAAAAAGTTTTTAAAATAATTTTTCTCCACAAAAATGCGCACTACCCTTTTATATATAATACCTTTACAAATAAAGGCTTTTATTTGGTATAATATGTAAGTTAAAAGTTTTAATTGGGGAATCAATTTGAAGAAACTATATTATTCTATTTTCGACACGAAAGTCGTTAATAAAACAAGACAATTTGAAATAGATATGGCAAAAGTGGTGTTGATGTTTTTCTTACCATTTGTTCATTTGACTGGCGAGTGTATAAACGACCTCTCCAAAGGACTACCATACTTTTTTGACAGTATAATAGGCGGACCATTTGGCGCGCCAGTTTTTATGTTCACAATAGGATTCGGATTGGTTTATGCTAGAAAGAATAGTCCTAGAGATCTTACCATTCATGCTATCAGAGTAGGTATCGCTGGAATTATTCTAAACATTTTCAGATACTTAATACCATCACTCATAGGTTATGCAATTACACATAACCGCGAATACTATTTGGATACACTTCTTAATAAGATGTTTGAGAGTGATATTTTACAGTTTGCATTTTTCGCGATAATCGTTATTGCTTTAATGATTAAGTTTAAATTTAGACATTACGCTATGCTTCTTGTGGGCATAGGTTGTTCTATAGTTGGTAACTTGCCATTTATCAAAGGCTTAGATACAGGTAATGATTTACTAAATATGGTTTTGGGATACTTTATTGGAACTGCTAATAAAGATGAAACTATCTATTCTACATTCCCACTACTCAACTGGCTAATCATTCCTATAATAGGATATGTATTTACCCGTTACTGGATCAAAGTCAAAAACAAAGATTTATTCTATTTGGTAGTATCACCTATTTCAGCTATAATAGGTCTCATCTATATATTCTATGGTGTAGCTAATGGACGAGGAATGTTTGCCGAAGGCGAATACTGCTACTATCACCTA
>CADBBS010000033.1 GCA_902793045.1 uncultured Lachnospiraceae bacterium | reverse complement strand
CTCAACCTTACCAGATTTCAAACACTGTGTACAAACGTACATTCTCTTTGCGTTTCCATCTGTTTTAACTCTAACTTTTTTGATATTTGATTTCCACATTCTGCTTGATCTTCTGTGTGAATGAGACACAGCTTTTCCAAAATGAGCACCCTTACCGCAAATTTCACATTTAGCCATAATAGCACCTCCTTTTAAGATATTAAATCGAACTTACTCATCGATTTGACACGAAGTGTATTTTATCAAAAGCAATTATAAATTGCAAGTACTTTTTAACCTAATACTTTTTTTGCAATATCTACCGACATTTTCGCATCTTTTGAGTAATAATCGGCACCTATCTGCTTCGAATAATCCTCTGTCAACACTGCTCCACCTACCATTACCTTTACATCATCTAGGTCTTTTAAAAGATTGATAGTATCTTGCATAGCAGGCAATGTGGTAGTCATAAGCGCTGATAAACCAACTAGTTTTACATTTTCTCTCTTTGTAGTATCTAATATTTCCTCAGGAGCTACATCGCGCCCTAAATCTATAACATCATAGCCGTAGTTTTCTAGGATAACCTTTACAATATTCTTACCTATATCATGAATATCGCCTTTTACTGTGGCTACTATTATCTTGCCTTTGCTCTCGGTCTTCTCACCGGTGTTTGCCAAATGAGTCTTAATAATATCAAAACAATCCTTTGCTGTGTCCGCAGCCATAATTAGCTGAGGCAAAAACAATGTTCCCTCTTCAAACTTTTCTCCTATCTTATCTAGTGATGGAATCAAATACTCGTTAATGATTTCCATAGGAGTTTTAGACTCAAGTAGTTGTTTAGTAATATTAACTGCTTTTTCAGACAATCCCTTTTGCATTGCATAAAGAATTGCTTCTTTTGGATCATCTATCTGCTCAGTCTTTTTATCGTCCTCTTCTTCTGTTTCAATATTTGCGTATTCGAAGAAGTCAAAGTTATCTACATCAATCTCTTCTAGAGAACCATAGTTTTTCACGGTATCTGTCATGGCAGGGATATTTGGATTTATAATAGGTAAATCCAATCCGTAGTTAAGTGCCATGTGCAAGAATACCTGGTTTACTCTAGGTCTGTTTGGCATACCAAAAGAAACATTTGAAACACCTAAAACTGTTCGAAGACCTAGTTCATCCTTCACATACTTTAATGCTCTTAGTGTATCTTTTGCAGCATTTTGATCTGTAGCCACGGTCATAGTTAGACAGTCGATAATGATATCGCTCTTTGGAATGCCATAAGATAAAGCTTTGTCCATGATCTTCTTTGCAATATTTATTCTATCTTCCACTGTCTTTGGAATACCATTTGAATCAAGTGTAAGTCCAATAACAGATGCACCATACTTCTTAACGATTGGAAGAATGGAATCTAACACTTCATCATCGCCATTTACTGAGTTAACTATTGGCTTACCATTGTAAACACGAAGTCCAGCCTCTATAGCTTCTGGGTCCGATGAATCAATCTGCAATGGTACATCCACTACTGCCTGCAAAGCCTTAATAGTTTTTACCATCATCTTGGGCTCATCTATCTCAGGAAGTCCAACGTTAACATCCAAAATGTCTGCTCCAGCATCCACCTGCTCGATAGCTTGCGACAAAATATAATTCATATCCTGCTCAATCAAAGCCTGTTTAAATCTCTTCTTGCCAGTTGGATTAATTCTCTCGCCGATAATCTTTGGAGAATCCACCTTCACTGTCTTTGTAGGTGAGCAAACATTAAGAGTCTGTGCTTTTTCTTTTGGCTGTGCCTCGGCACTTTCCAAAACTGATTTAATCTCTTCTATATATTCAGGTGTAGTACCGCAGCATCCGCCAAAGACCTTAACACCCATCTTTCTCATTTCTTTATAGTGTGTAGCGAAGTCCTCTGGTTTTAGACTGTACTCATTTGTTACAGGATCAGGAAGACCGGCGTTCGCTTTCACAATAACAGGAATACTTACTTCACTCACTATCTCTTCTACTATAGGAAGTAACTCTTTTGGTCCAAGTGAACAGTTAACACCCAAAGCATCTACACCCAAGCCTTCTAGCGTGTGACACATAGATGCAATACTTACACCAGTAAATGTTCTTCTATTTTCTTCAAATGTCATTGTGACAAATACAGGCTTGTCACTGTTTTCTTTTGCAGCCAAAACTGCAGCTTTAGTCTCAAGTAAATCTGTCATTGTTTCAATGACAACTATGTCTGCATCTTTTCCTGCTATCACTTCTTCTTTGAAGATGTCGTATGCTTCTTCAAAACTTAAATCGCCCAGTGGCTCTAAAAGTTTTCCAATAGGACCTATGTCTAGTGCTACCTTTGCACCGGACGCTTTGGCATTATTAACTGCAGCGCCAATAAGTTCCCCAACGCTGTAGCCAGCATCTTTCATCTTATATCTGTTGGCACCAAAAGTATTAGCATAAACAATCTGCGCGCCGGCTGCTTTGTATGCTTTATGAATGCTTGTGATGAGTTCAGGTTTTTCAATATTCAAAACCTCCGGCAAAGTATCACCCATCTCACCACTTTTTTGGAGCATTGTTCCCATCGCTCCATCTAGCAATATGTAGTTTTCATTCAATAACTCTTTAATCATCTTTTATTCCAATCAAGCATGTAACTGATTTAGTAGGCATAAGCATAGATGCTTCGTTCACATGAACTCCTACTTGTCTGCTTGCTTCTAGCATATCTAAAAAATCTTTTTGTTTTTCAATAGGAAAGTCTCCGTAACCTAGTCCATATCTAAATGTTTTATCACAACCGTCAAAGTTTTTCATTATTATTTCTTCTGCCAGGTCGCAAACTTTTTCAATAAGGAAAGATGCCATTTTATCAATCATCATAGCCTCAGCCATAGATGTAACTTGCTTCTTTCTAATAAGAGCATCTACCTCGCCACCTAGTGTAGCACAAAGGCAAGCACATTTATTATACCCTTCTAAATGCTCTTTAATAGTTTTTCCTTCTAACTCAAATCTAGAATCTACTAAAGTCTCATCTTTGTAATCAAACACTCTATAGACAAAACAAGCATTGATTACTTCTTTTAATTCTCTTTCACATACTAAAAGAAGTTCTTTTACACTTTCATCAAGAGAATCATTTTCATATCCTAATGTTAACTGCTTCTGTAATCTTTCTAGCAACGTATGCGTCATTCATAGTATAAATATGAACTCCGTCCACTCCGTTTGCTACCAAGTCCATTATTTGATCTATCGCATATGAAATACCAGCATCTCTCATTGCATATTTGTCATCGCCAAAGCGCTGTAAAAGTTTTGAGAGTTTGGCTGGAATACTAGCACCACACATTGAAACCATTCTCTCTATTTGGCTTTTGTTAGTGACAGGCATAATACCTGCTTCCACTGGTACATCTATTCCTACGCCTCTTGCCTCATCCATAAATTCATAGAAAGAATTATTATCAAAGAATAATTGCGAAATTAGATGGCTAGCACCTGCATCCACTTTCTTCTTCAAGTTCAAAACATCAGTGTGTAAATCTTCAGCTTCTTGGTGAACTTCTGGATAACATGCGCCAGTTATATCAAATCCCATATCTTTGCTTTTTATGTACTCTACTAAGTCTGAAGCATATTTGAAATCATTTTCGATTTCAATATCAGGATTCACATCGCCACGAAGCGCCAAGATATTTTTAACATCGTTAGCTTTTAACTCTTCTAAAATCTTATCAACTGATTCTTTTGTATTGTAAAGACAAGACAAATGCGCAATAGTCTCTATTCCATATTCGTTTTTAATAAGAGAACATAAATCGGCTGTACTTACTCCATTTGTTCCGCTTCCACCGGCACCATAAGTCACGCTAATAAAATCAGGATTTAATTCTTTTAAATCCTTTAGCGTAGAGTAAATGGTTTCGACACCACTCTCTTTCTTTGGCGGGAAAACTTCAAACGAGAAAACAGTCTTGTTCTCGAACAGTTCTATTATGCTCATTAATCTTCCTTATTTTCTACCTTAGTATCTTTTTCTTTCTTACCGAATTTGTCGCTTACTTTGTCGCCGAATTTGTTGACAACGTCAGGCACCATATCGATAATCTTAGAAATACCGTCAGCATCTTTTACGCTGATAATTTTTGATGAACCCTTCTTAAGAACCAAAACAGCATTTGGTGTAATCTTTCCACCTACACCACCTGTACCGTTTTCGCCTTTAGAGAACATTCCGATACCCATACCAAATGACACATCTGCCAATGGTAATAAAATAGTATCGCCAACTTGGATTGGTTCACCAACTACGGATTTAGTAGTGATAAAGTGCTCCATAGCTTCAACTAATTCTTCACTAGTTTTTTTGTTGTTTTTGTCTGCCATTTTGAGACCTCCTATTTCTTAAAAAACTTAATTGTCTTTCTTATATCTGGATCTAATATATACTTAACTCCATTAAATACTAAAAAGCATAAAAAGATGCGACCTCTGTACTCAAGTCTAGCATCTATCATTTCTTGTTCAAAGTGAGGAAATGTTTCAACATCCTCTGGATCTATGTTAAACATATCATATGCAATAGCTACTCCGCCAAGGGCTTGTCCCGTCAAATGCGGTTCAGCTAAACCAAAATGGATTCTACCCTGAATCTTCCTTGGGAAAATATGTTTGAGAACCTTTACAACCAATTTCATAGTTTTCTTAAAAGCTCTTTTTGTTGATTTGCGCTGTATAAACTCGATGTACTTCTTAATCTCATTTATTATCGCCTGAATCTTCTTCATGGCAGTTTCTGCTGCCTTAACTGCTTTGGCAATAGAATTTAATGTTCTGGACCTTGTTCGAATAGCGGCCACTTTAATCTTCCTCGACAAAGGAATTTTAGGTTTCTCTTCTTCTTTTTTCTTTTTCCTTTTAAATTTAACTTTTATTCTTTGCCATCTGCTCTCTTTAATTCCGGTATCTATTTTTTCTATATCCGGAATCTCAGCGTCGGGGTATTCTACTGATGTAAATTTAGGATCTAGCATTTCGCTTTCGCTAAAATCTGATTCTCCATCTACTAAGTCTATCAGCTCTTCATCTTTTTCTTTTCCGTAGATGG
Source organism: uncultured Lachnospiraceae bacterium (assembly GCA_902793045.1). Taxonomy (GTDB): domain Bacteria; phylum Bacillota; class Clostridia; order Lachnospirales; family Lachnospiraceae; genus Eubacterium_G. The sequence goes on along the minus strand of CADBBS010000033.1, from coordinate 17,277 downwards.
CTTCTAGTTCTAATTCATTTTCATAAGATACATCAGCTAGCGGTGTTTCATACTCTTCTCTTGGCTTTTCTTTCTTTTCTCTAAAAATGTTAAAGCCAAAAATTCTTAGTTCTTTTTTCAGTTCATCATTCTCGTAGGTTAGTTTGAACCTTACGGGAAAGATTAACCAATGTGCTTTGAAGTGGGTATTAAAGTCATCATCACTGTAATGAACATCACCTCTATAACAAATTGGCACAAATAAAACGAGCAATACTAATCCTAGAATTACCAGTAATATTATTCCTATTATTTTTAATATTAATAATAAAACGCTTAACATCTAATACTGCTTGTCCCTTATCTGTACTTAATAACTCTAATCTCGTTTTTCTTTTCTTCTCTATCTAATATAAAGTCTTTCACGTTTACTGTGTCAGTCTCTCTAAAGCACTCAATTATTATATCTAGCATTAATTTGTTTGCCTCTTCGTTTCCTTTGGCGAGGCCGATTATAAATAAATCTTGTCTCTTATAATATTGCTGCTTTAAAACTTCCACAGGGAATGTTTCTAAAACGTCACGATCATTGCGCGGCAAAGCAATCACATAGGTACTTGGTGTGAATTTGCCGTCCTTAATCTTATATATGATTTTGTTCTTTTTCTTAGCTATCTTTTCGCCAAGATACAAATCATAATACCATTCCATAATGCTTTCCTATTTCATAATGTCTGAAAAATCAAATGTCGCAAAATAATCTTCTGGAGTCTCAGCTCTGCGAATCAATTCAACAGAACCATCCTCCTTTAGAAGCAACTCCGCGCTTTTTAGTCTTCCATTATAATTATAACCCATTGCGAAGCCATGTGCACCTGTATCGTGAATATAAATGAAGTCTCCCTTTTCTATTTTAGGAAGTCTTCTATCCACACAGAATTTGTCATTGTTCTCACAAAGCGAACCAACGATATCATATTCGTGATTAGCTGGAGCATCTTCCTTGCCCATAACAGTTATGTGATGATATGCATTGTACATAGCTGGACGCATTAGGTTTACAGCACAAGCATCCACACCTATGTATTCTTTGTAGATGTGTTTCTCGTGAACTGCCTTTGTCACAAGCGCACCATATGGACCCATCATAAAACGTCCCATCTCAGTGTAGATTGCAACATCATCCATTCCTTCTGGAACTAATATTTCTTCGTATACCTGTCTAACACCTTCGCCTATAGCCATTATGTCGTTTGGCTCCTGCTCTGGTGTGTATGGAATTCCAACGCCTCCTGATAGATTTACAAATGCGATATGAACACCGCACTCGTTCTTAAGGTCAACTGCTAGTTTGAAAATATCTCTAGCAAGCATTGGATAATAATCATTTGTTACTGTGTTACTAGCAAGGAATGCGTGTACGCCAAAGTGCTTAACGCCCTTCTCTTTTAAAATCTTAAACGCATCAACAATCTGGTTTGGAGTCATTCCGTATTTTGCATCGCCTGGGTTATCCATAATGCCGTTGCAAACTTCATAAACTCCACCTGGATTATATCTACAGCATACAGTCTCTGGAATGCCGCACTCTGCTTCCATATCTTCTATTAAAGTAATGTCATCTAAGTTAATGATTCCACCTAGAGCATTACAGTATCTAAACTCTCCCGCAGGTGTCTCGTTAGATGAATACATGATTTCATCGCCATGGAAGCCTAGCTTTTCTGCTATCATAAGCTCTGTCTCAGATGAACAGTCCACTCCGCATCCTACTTCTTTAAGTTTTTGGATAATGAATGGGTTTGGCGTAGCCTTCACTGCAAAGTACTCTCTAAAGCCTTTGTTCCAGGCGAATGCCTCATTCACTTTTCTTGCATTTTCCATAAACCCTTTCTCATCATAAATGTGAAAAGGTGTAGGATATGTTTTTTCTATTTCTTGTAACTGCTCAAGTGTTACAAACGGTTTCTTCTCCATTAATGTTTCCTCTCTATCTATAATCTTCCATAAATATCTGACATATATCTTAAGTATCTCATATGCTCTGGTGTAAACTCGCTGTCTGTCATACGCCATCTCCAGTTACGCCATCTCCAGTTTGTTCCTAGAGTAGATGGCACATTCATTCTACCCTTCGAGTCAATCTTTAGAACATCCTGCATCTGGAATATAACTAAGTTAGCTACACTCTTATATGCTTCTCTAAACATGTGATCAACAATTCGCTCAACTGATGCGTGAGAATCTCCAATAAACTCTCTCACATACTCAAGCTCCCACCACTGCAAATCACTAAAGTATCCAACTAAAGTATCATTGTCGTGTGTTCCACCATACACTACCATATTTGAATTGTAGTTAAATGGTAAGTGAGGGTTTTTTCTGTCACCGTCAAAGGCAAATTCCAAAACCTTCATAGATGGATAGCCTGATTTTTCAATAACCTTTTTAGCTTCTGGCATTTCTACGCCCAAGTCCTCGGCAATAATTTTCTTATCGCCCACTGACTCGTTAAACGCCTTGATAAGTTTCATGCCAGGGCCTTTTAAATATTTGCCATTAACAGCATTCCCATCTTCTGCAGGGATAGAATAATATTTAACTAATCCCAAGAAGTGGTCAATTCGAATGACATCATACATTTTGGCCATAAAGTTCATTCGTCTTCTCCACCATTTGAAGTCATCCTTTTCCATCTTTGCCCAGTCGTAAAGTGGATTACCCCACTTCTGGCCAAACTCAGAAAAGATATCTGGTGGAACTCCTGAAACTACATCTGCCTTCAAGTCTTTATTTAACTTGAACTGTTTAGGGCTAGCCCAAACTTCAGCAGAGTCCATAGCTACGTATACTGGAATGTCTCCAATAATTTCTATTCCTTTGTCGTTGGCATACTCTTTTAATGCATACCACTGTTCAAAGAATTTAAACTGAAGGAACTTGTAAAAATCCATATCCTTCTTTAGTTTTTTCTTATATTTTGCGAGTGCTTCTTTCTTTCTAGACTTTATATCCTTTGGCCACTCTTGCCATGACTGATGCTCAAAGTGCGTTTTACAAGCACGGTACAATGCATAGTCTTCTAGCCAATCATTTTCCTTCACAAATGTTTTGAACTCTTCAGTCTTAGCATGGTCGCTGTTAGCGAATGCCTCTCTTAACACTTGATAACGATTTTCAAACAACAATCCGTAGTCCACAAACTGATCTTCCAAGTTCCATTTGAAGCTATCGACAAAGTCCTTTGTGATTAGTTCTTCTTCTATTAAGAAATCCAAATCGATGAAATAAGGATTTCCTGCGAACGCAGAAAAAGATGCATATGGACTATCACCATAGCTAGTTGGTCCGAGCGGCAAAACCTGCCAATACTTTTGACCCGCTGCTTCTAGGTGATCTACAAACTCATATGCTTTGCTACCAAAAGTACCTATACCATATGGTGATGGCAAGCTACTGACTGGCATCAATATTCCTGCTGATCTTTTAAATTCATTTTGTGCCATATTGTTCCTTCTTATTTATGTTCATGTGTGAAGAGATGATCTTCACAGTATTCTTTATTTCCACTACATTTTGAGCAGAATCTAAATGTAAGATTAGGATTATCTAAATCCGTTCTTCCACAGATTGCGCATTTATGTCTAGCACCGTTCTTGTATGTGCTATGAGCCTGTGCTTGGCTTACTTTTTGCTTGTACTGAGTCTTTCTCTTTCTTTGTTTAAATGTAACTCCACCAATACCCATCTTCTTTCTTGTGAAGAAGAAATATATTAGGAAGTTCATTAGCGAGAATATAATCATAGCCAACACTAAAATACCAGATACAATTCCCTGACCTCTGAATGTAGTAAAGACTTCAATACCCATAAATATTACATATACCAAACCTAGCCATTTGATTTTGATAGGAATGATAAAGTATAAAAGCAATTCCTGATCTGGGTATGTAGCTGCGAACGCCAAGAAAATGGATGCATTAATATAATATGTAGAAGTATACATAGCAATAATTTGTCCAAGAGCCACCGCTCTAGCATCACCGCTTAGCGCTACACCTTGATTCATAATAGGAATACCTGAGTATAGTAAGATGAAGTATAAAATAAATGCTCCTACTATTGTGAATAAGAATCCTGAGAACAAATAAACATTATATCTGTATGAACCCCAGGTTCTTTCTAGCGTTCTTCCCAGTGAATAATATAGGAACAACATAATAATAGTGAATATTCCTAAAGATTCTGGCATAGTTACAACCCATGTTATTATTCTCCATACTTGTCCATGTACTATGGCATACGGATTAAAAGTTAACATGGCATAAAAATCTTTATTTAAAAAGTAAATCAAATAACCTAGAACATATCCACCAATAAGATATATTGTTAGGTTTTTAATTGCGTATTTTCCAAATTTTTGTTCAAACTTTGAAGCCATTTTCGTCCTCCATATATATTAAACCATATTAAAGTATAAAGACTTAAAAATGGTTTGTCAAACGAACTTTTTACTATATGAATGTAGTTGAATTTTAAGGGGTTTTGTACTATAATTTTATCGTTTTAGACACTAAAGCAAATAGTTTTTGAGAGGGAAAATTATGGGCAATAACAAGACTTACAGTTTAGGAATTGATATCGGTTCTACTACTGTAAAAATTGCAATTCTTGATGAAAACAACGAAATATTATTCTCTGACTACAAGAGACACTTTGCTAATATCCAGGAGACTTTGGCGGAGCTTTTAAAGGATGCTAAGGATAAGTTAGGTGAAGTTACACTCTCTCCTATGATTACTGGTTCGGGTGGACTTGCTTTGTCGGAGCATTTAAATGTGCCTTTTGTGCAAGAGGTGGTAGCCGTTTCTACTGCTTTGGAGGATTATGCACCACAAACTGACGTAGCTATCGAGCTAGGTGGTGAGGATGCAAAGATCATCTACTTCACAAACGGCGTTGAACAGAGAATGAATGGTATCTGTGCCGGCGGTACAGGTTCTTTTATTGACCAGATGGCATCTTTGCTTCAGACTGATGCATCAGGTCTTAATGATTATGCAAAGAATTACAAATCTATATATGCTATCGCTGCTAGATGTGGTGTGTTTGCTAAGACTGATATTCAGCCACTTATCAACGAGGGCGCGACAAAGGAAGACTTAGCTGCTTCTATTTTCCAGGCGGTAGTTAACCAGACTATTTCAGGTTTGGCTTGTGGTAAACCAATCAGAGGTACTGTTGCATTCCTCGGTGGCCCACTTCACTTCCTACCTGAACTTAAAAACGCATTTATTAGAACACTTAACTTAGACGATGAACATATCATAGCTCCAGAGCACTCACACTTGTTTGCCGCTACTGGTGCTGCTATGAATCATAAAGATGATGTGGCTGTAGAAATTGGAGATCTTTATAAGCAGTTGTCTGAAGGTATCCAGATGTCTATGGAAATCAAACGTATGGATCCTTTGTTTGACTCTAAGGAACAGTATGAAGAGTTCAAGACTCGTCATGAGAAAGCCAACGTTAAAAAGGCTGACCTTGCATCTTACAAAGGAAAATGTTTCTTAGGTATCGACTCTGGTTCTACTACTACAAAGGCCGCTGTTGTGGCTGAAGATGGTACACTTCTTTACTCATTCTATTCAAGCAACGAAGGTAACCCTCTTCAAACAATAATTAACGCTATTAAAGATATTTATAAAATATTGCCAGAGGGCGCTGAGATTGTACGTAGTTGTTCAACTGGTTATGGTGAAGCTTTAATTAAAGCTGCTCTTCTTCTAGATGAGGGAGAGGTTGAAACTGTTGCTCACTACTACGCAGCTGCTTTCTTTGAACCGGACGTAGATTGTATCTTAGATATTGGTGGACAGGATATGAAGTGCATCAAGATTAAGAACAAAACTATCGACTCAGTTCAGCTTAATGAGGCATGTTCTTCTGGTTGTGGTTCATTTATCGAGACTTTCGCGAACTCTCTAAGTTATTCTGTAGAAGACTTCGCCAAAGAAGCATTGTTTGCTCCAAACCCAACAGACCTTGGAACAAGATGTACAGTATTTATGAACTCAAACGTTAAGCAGGCACAGAAAGAAGGCGCTACTGTCGCTGATATTTCATCAGGTCTTGCTTACTCAGTTATAAAGAATGCTTTGTATAAGGTTATCAAGATTTCAGATGCTTCTGACCTTGGAGATAAGATTGTGGTACAAGGTGGTACTTTCTACAACGACGCAGTCCTAAGAAGTTTTGAAAAGATAGCTGGTACACAAGCTATTCGTCCAGACATTGCTGGTATTATGGGTGCCTTTGGCGCAGCCTTGATTGCAAGAGAAAGATATAATGGTCAAGAAACTACTATGCTTTCTATCGATCAGATTAATGAGTTTTCTTACAAGACTTCAATGACAAGATGTAAGGGATGTACAAACTCATGTCTACTTACAATCAATATGTTCTCTGATGGACGTAAATTCATCAGTGGTAACCGATGCGAGAAAGGTATTGGCGGTGTCAAAAATAAGGAACAGATTCCAAACTTGTTTGAGTATAAGTTCCACAGAATGTTTGACTATGAACCTCTAGATCCAGAAACTGCTCCACGCGGTGTAGTTGGAATTCCTAGAGTTTTGAATATGTATGAGAACTTCCCATTCTGGGCAGTCTTCTTCAAAGAACTAGGATTTAGCGTTAAGCTTTCTCCAGAGTCTTCACACAAGATTTACGAACTTGGTATTGAATCTATTCCAAGTGAATCTGAATGTTATCCAGCTAAGTTAACACACGGACATATTAAGTGGTTACTGGATGAGGGATGTAAGTTCATCTTCTACCCTTGTATTCCATATGAGCGTGACGAGACACCGGATGCTAACAACCACTACAACTGTCCAATGGTTACATCTTACGCTGAGAATATAAAGAATAACGTAGAGGAATTAGAAAACCCTGACATCAACTTCCTTAACGCGTTTATGGCTTTCTCTAACCAGGAAGTTTTATCAGAGCGTTTGGTTGATATCTTTACTACTGACTTCGGTATTGACGCAGAGGAAATTAAGAAGGCTGTAGAAAAGGGTTGGGCTGAACTAATTGACTCTAGACAAGATATGATGCGTAAGGGTGAAGAAACTCTTAGATATATCGAGAAGAACAATCTTCACGGTATTGTATTGGCTGGTCGTCCATATCACGTGGATCCAGAAATCAACCATGGTATTCCAGAGATGATTAATTCATACGGTCTTGCAGTACTTACTGAGGACTCAGTTGCTCACCTAGGTGAAGTTGAAAGACCTCTTATCGTTTCAGACCAATGGATGTATCACTCTAGACTATATAAAGCTGCTGACGTAGTTAAGAAACGAGAAGATTTAGATTTGATTCAGCTCTTCTCCTTCGGCTGCGGTTTGGATGCGGTTACTACAGACTGTGTAAGCGATATTTTGACTGGTTCAGACAAAGTATATACAGTTCTAAAGATAGACGAAGTTAACAACCTTGGTGCAGCAAGAATCAGAGTTCGTTCATTGCTGGCTGCTATTCGTGAGCGTAGCGAACTTAACTATCAAAGATTTATTAAGTCTTCTGCTATCGAAAAGGTTGAGTTTACAAAGGAAATGTTTGACGACAAATACACTATTCTTTGTCCTCAGATGAGTCCAATTCACTTCGGTATGCTAGAGGCTGCTATCAATTCATGTGGTTACAACTTAGAAGTATTAGATAGTGAGCGTTCATGTATTGATATGGGACTTAAGTATGTAAATAACGATGCATGTTATCCATCTCTTATCGTTGTCGGCCAGATGATGGAAGCTTTGCAATCAGGTAAATATGATTTAGATAAGACTGCTCTTATCATCACTCAGACTGGTGGTGGATGTAGAGCTACTAACTACATTGGATTTATAAGACGTGCTTTGGAGAAGGCTGGTATGGAACAGATTCCTGTTATCTCACTTAACCTTCAGGGTCTAGAGAAAAACAGTGGATTTAAGATCACTCCGAAGTTTGGTGTGAAAGTTCTTCAAGCCGGTTTATATGGCGACTTATTTATGCGTGTAGTTTATAGAACTAGACCTTACGAGGTTAACAAGGGTGAGACTGATGCTCTTCACAAGAAGTGGGAAGAAAAAATCATCAAAGAACTTTCTGACAACAAGTTTGGTATCAGACGCTTCAGAAAGAATATGAAAAAGATTGTTGAAGAGTTTGACGCTATCCCTGTTAAAGATATTAAGAAACCTAGAGTTGGTATTGTTGGTGAGATTTTGGTCAAGTTCTCTCCTACTGCTAACAACGATTTGGTTAAACTATTGGAAGAGGAAGGCGCCGAGGCTGTAATGCCTGACTTAGTAGACTTCTTCCTATATGGATTTAGAAACGCTAAATACAAGTTTGAAAAACTTGGTTTTAATAAGAAGGGCGTGCTAATTAACAACCTTGCTATTAAAGCAGTTGAATGGATGAGAGGTACTGCCAAGAAAGCACTTATCAAGAGTAAACACTTCACTCCTACTTCTGATATTTGGGAGATGAGTAAGATGGCTCAAGAGATTGTGTCGGTTGGAAACCAGACTGGTGAAGGATGGTTCCTAACAGGTGAGATGCTCCACTTGATTCATGACGGTGTTCCAAACATCGTATGTACACAGCCATTTGCGTGTCTACCTAACCATGTGGTTGGTAAAGGTGTTATCAAGCGAATTCGTGCACTAAACCCTGAGGCAAATATCGTGGCTGTGGATTATGACCCAGGTGCTTCAGAAGTTAACCAATTAAATCGAATTAAGTTGATGCTTGCTACGGCAAATAAGAGATTAAATGATTAATAAAAAAGGATTAGCAATGGAATATTGCTAATCCTTTTTTTAATTTAAACAAGCGATACTAGTCTCTTTAATTCTAGCTTATAACTCCAATTGTTTTCTTCAATACTCTTTAGTCGCACCTCCATCCAATAATCCTTTCTTGCAAAGTCCTCTTCTATTCTTTGCCTTGCCTCCTCCTCAGTCATCTCTTCAATATCGTCACAACTATACGAAGACATATAGAGAATATTATCTGGATTCTTTATATAGTTCATATATACCTCCATAAAAAATTCTCCAATAGAGTAATCACGACTATTAACACAACCAGAGCCCACCGCCTTTGGTATTTGAGCAAAACGACGTAGTCCGAAATTTACATAGATTCCTTTACACTCACTTCCCCAACATACGCACTTAAAACCTTCAGATACTAAAAAATCATGAAATGCATCCATATGAAGTTTATTATGGATAAGTACACAATAAGGAATATACTTTTTTCCTTCCCATCTCCCCCTTTTCATGTCGTATCTTTCATAATACACTTCCATAAAACTCATAATAGTTCCTCCTAAAAAATATTATTCCTATAAAAGAGCAACTAAAAAGACCCATCGTCACGACGGGTCTTTTCAAATGATATATACCCATCGTTCAAGCTTTAGCACCTTGCATTTGCAGGTTGCTGTGCGGTCAACGAGCTTGTCTCTCACGCACTCTTTATAGGTAATTTCATTATAACACATTATTAAATGTTTTCAATCTGCCAATCTATTGGTTCTATTCCATGTTCTTCTAAAAACTCATTGCACTTACTAAAGTGTTTGCATCCAAAGAATCCTCTATAAGCTGATAATGGACTTGGGTGTGGAGCTTCTAGAACCAAGTGATTTGGATTATCTAGCATAGCCTTTTTCTTTCTAGCAGGCGCTCCCCACAAAAAGATTACTATTGGTCTATCTTGTTTGTTTATCTCTCTAATAACTGCATCAGTAAATTGTTCCCAACCTTTGCCTTGATGTGAGTTTGCTTGGTGAGCTCGAACTGTTAACACTGCATTTAAAAGCATTACTCCTTGATCAGCCCACTTCTTTAAATATCCATTGTTTGGAATATAACATCCCAAATCATCATTTAGTTCTTTGTATATGTTTTGAAGTGATGGAGGAATATCGTTTCCAGGCAATACCGAGAATGATAAACCATGTGCTTGGTGTTCGTTGTGATATGGATCTTGTCCAATCAATAGCACTTTCACTTCACTTAGTGGCGTACAATGGAAAGCATTAAAAATATCGTTTGCCGGAGGATAAATAGTTTTTGTACTGTATTCCTCTTTTACAAACTTAAATAAATCTCTATAATAGTCTTTTCCAAATTCAGGCTTTAGGGCTTGCTCCCAATCACCAGTTAATGCTGCCATACTCTCTCCTATTTTATAATTTCATAAATGAATTGTTTGTCGTTAAAAACTTTTACTGCCGCTTTGTGTAGTTTTATATCAAAACTATTTCCGCGCATCAATTCTCCGTCCACATTGAATGATAGTTTCTGTTCTGACTCAATATGAACGCTTGACTCCTGGTATCTATTAATAGCAGAATACTTTTCGTGCTTTCCTCTTGCTAGAGCCAAAAGCATTGGAAGTATTTTAATTTTTGGCATCTTCTTCGCCAAATAAATGTCAAAAAATCCATCATCCAAAAGCGCATGTGGAGCTATGTGGTATCCACTACCGTAATACTGTGCATTACAGATGGCCAGTATTGTGATATCATCTTTAATCTCGCTCTCGCCTATTTTTATCTTCACATTCTTAGGCAAGTATTTAAAATATGTATAAACAAAACTTGCGTTAAATCTTTGGCTAGTTGGAATCCATTTCTTTTCACGTGTAATTGCAACATTCTCTGCCACATCTGCATCTAATCCCACACAAGCAACATTTATAAAATATCTATGGTTAATTGAACCGATATCAACGCTGTGAATTCCATCATCTAGTTTCATTAGTGTTCTAGAAAAATCATTTCCACTGCCAGCCGGAATATTAGCTAGAATCTTATTCTTGCTTCCAACTATTCCATTTAGAGTGTCGTTTAAATTTCCATCGCCACCGACGGAAAAGATTACACACTCCTCATCCGGGAATTCTTCTGCTATCCTTTTTGCATCACTAGGTCTTTCGGTATATTTGATGTCATAATTTATTTTACGCTTAAAACAAGCCTCTCTGATTTTTGTTTCCACGAGAGACTTGTTATCTTTTCCACTTTTTCCATTAATAATAAAATGATATATCATTACTTTTTAATTCCTGCTGAAGAATCAATGTAGTCTTGTACACTGTCTTTAACTATTCTTACTGGAACACCCTTGCTAGCTAGAAAATCTTTCACATCGCTTATCTCTAACTCTTTAAAGTGAAATAGTGATGCTGCAAGCGCTGCATCTGCTCCACCAGTAGTTAGCGCATCGTAAAAGTGTTCTTTAGAGCCAGCACCGCCTGATGCTATAACTGGAATGCTAACTGCTTCTGAAATCTCGCGAGTTAGTTCAATATCGTAGCCGTCTTTCACTCCGTCGCAGTCCATACTTGTAAGAAGGATTTCGCCTGCGCCCAAGTCCTCTGCACGAACAGCCCACTCTACTGCATCTATGCCAGTGTCCACTCTTCCGCCGTATTTATAAATGTTCCAAGTTTCACCGTCTTCATTTCTTTTGGCATCAATAGCAACTACCACGCACTGACTTCCAAACTTCTTAGCAGCTTCGCTAATCAAATCTGGGTTCTCAATGGCAGCTGAATTGATTGCAACTTTGTCGGCACCGTTTCTTAAAACTTCTCTAAAGTCATCTACAGTTCTAATTCCTCCACCTACGGTAAATGGAATGAAAACCTGCTCTGCCACGCGGCGAACTAAATCCACCACAGTTTCTCTGTGATCAGATGAAGCTGTAATATCCAAAAATACCAGTTCATCTGCGCCGGCAGCATTATAAACCTTTGCCACCTCTACCGGATCTCCTGCATCTTTGAGGTCGACAAAGTTAGTGCCCTTCACCACTCTGTTATCATCTATATCCAAACATGGGATAATTCTTTTCGTAAACATTTTATCTCCTAATCTATTTCAACAAAATTCTTTAATATTTGAATTCCTACATCGCCGCTCTTCTCTGGATGGAATTGGCAAGCAAAAATATTATCTTGCTCGATAGATGTGTGCATCTGCGTAATGTAATCTGTAGATGCTGTAACTACCGCATCATCCTTTGCCTTGGCATAATAAGAATGGACGAAATAAACATAAGGGTTTTCCATTCCCTTAAATAGTCTTCCATCGTTTGAAAGGTCCAGTGAATTCCAACCGATGTGTGGAATTTTAAAACCTACTTGATCTGGGATATGCAAAACTTCACCCTGAACTATTCCTAGACCTGTCTTTCCAGGAGATTCTTCGCTTTCTTCAAACAAAAGCTGAAGTCCTAGACAAATAGCAAGCATAGGTTTCTTACTTTCTACCACATCGTAGATAGTATTTACTAGTTTATATTCTTTTAATTTATCCATAGCATCGCCAAAAGCTCCGACACCTGGCAAAACAACTTTATCTGCGGCCAAAATCTCATTTGGATCTCTAGTGGTCACAGTTTCCTCGCCAATAAAATCGAAGGCATTCTTTACACTATGAATATTTCCTGCATCATAATCAATAATTGCTATCATAATTTTCCTCTAATTATTTGAATCAAGCTCGAACCAAAATTCTACGCCGTCAGTATGGTTAATCACGCCACATTCTTTGTCGTGGTTGTCCATAATGGCTTTGACTATTGAAAGTCCAATACCACTTCCGCCATATTCGCGGGTTCTCGCTTTATCAATCTTATAGAATTTAACCCAGATATTTTCTAGTTCTTCCTCTGGGATAGGCTTTCCTGAGTTGAAAACCGACACTCTTACTATACCATTATTTTCAGTCACTTGCACCTTAATGATGTGCTTGTCATCAACGTGGTTAACGGCATTGTTTAAGTAGTTTGTAATAACTTCTTCTATGTAGAATTCGTCGCCCCAGACAAATTGCTTATCAGGCGCAACCACCTCTATCTTAAGATTTTCTTTCTCCGACAAAATCTGTCTTCGAGAAATCAAAGCATTTATCACTTCAACTATGTCGAAACGCTGAAGATTTAGGTTCACACTTCCAAACTCAATCTGATTTAGAGTCATAAGTTTCTGAACCATCTTATTTAGTTTATTTGCTTCATCCACTATTACATCACTGTAGTATTTAATGTCTTCTGGATTGTCATTAATTCCATCTGACAAGCCCTCAGCATACCCTTGAATCAAAGCAATAGGTGTCTTTAGCTCGTGAGATACATTCGAGATAAACTCTTTTCTAAGTTCGTCCACTTCTTCTTTTTGTTTAATATCTTTTTCTAATTCAAGGTTGGCAGTCTTTAGTTCTGTGATAGTACTCTCTAACTTCTTTTAGAAATTGATGCCAACTGAAGCATAGGAATTGTATATTTTCGAGTTACTATTATCATTAGAATTGTAATAATAACTATAAACACTATAGCTAGTCCGGCGTAGAAATGATTAGTGATGCTTAGACTTTCTTTGAAGTTCTCAACTGAAAGACGAACTACCAAATCACTGTCGTTGGATAATTCTGAAACTAGTTCGTAATGATATGTCTTTGCCGAAGGATCCTCAGTATAAAGTAAATTGTACTCACTGTTCTTCTCTACAATTTCAGATTTGTACCTCTTGTCATCGCCAAAACCAAAAACCAAATCACGCCATCTTTGACGAAGCGGCATTTCAGAACCATATGTGTAGAGAGCTACTCCACTATTATTTATTACAATTGCACTGGCACCAGTTTTTTCCAAAATGCCATTCAATTCTTGAATATCGTCAGATTCGCTAAATCCAGCATCTTTCTTTACGACTTTATCAAAAGTTTTGTATACCTGCTTAACAGCTGACTGCTTTTGCTTAGTGTAGTACTTCTCTAAAAACAGCGTACCAAAAACGCCTGCAGCTATAACAGACAAAAGCATTACTGCAACAATAAGAAAAGTCAATTTAGTAGATACCCCATTCCCCAAATAGTCTGGATGTAATCTCCGCAGTCGCCTAACTTCGCGCGGAGTTTCTTAACATGTGTATCAATAGTTCTGGCATCGCCAAAGTAATCGTAATTCCAAACATTGTTTAGAATATTCTCACGGGATAATGCGATACCTTTATTCTTAATAAAGTATTCTAATAGTTCGAATTCCTTGAAACTTAGTTCAATAGGTTTGCCCTTAACCTTGACTGTATGAGCAGCCTGGTTTACTTCTATTTCGCCAGCTATCATAGTTTCATTTTCATCAAGGTTGTTTGTTCTTCTAAGAATTGCATTAACTCTAGCAACCAAAATCTTTGGACTAAATGGTTTTGAGATGTATTCATCAACGCCTAGATCAAAGCCAAGTAATTCGTCGCTCTCTTCGCCTTTGGCGGTGAGCATAATGATAGGAACTTTAGAGAACTGTCTAATCTCCTTGCACACTTCCCATCCGTCCATTTTTGGCATCATAACATCGAGGATAACCAAATCTATATCGTTGTCCTCAAAGAATATATCAATAGCATCTTCTCCATCGGCTGCTTCTTTCACTATGTAATTTTCACGTGTGAGAAAGTCTTTGACGAGCTTCCTCATTCTTGCTTCATCATCTACTACCAGAATTTTTAAATCTGCCATGGTTTTATCCTCCGTATGTTTATCTAGTAGATATTATCTTCTAAAAATGTGTTTATTATATGAACACCAACTACTAGATTATAACATAAAAATAAGCACATCTATAATGATGTGCTTATTTTTAGTGGACTAGGTGGGAGTTGAACCCACGTCCAAAAATTCTTCCGCTGTGCTTCTACGAGTGTAGTCTATCATTGAAATTCCCTAATTCAAACGGAGATAGACACCCAAGTGAAATAGGTAGCTTCTAGATACGCCCAAATGCTTTGAAGCGAAAGCATTTGTCGTTTCCTACATAAACATAAAACCTGAAATTAAAGTGTAGGTGCATTAAAGTCAGATTGCTACGAATAAATTACGCAGCGATTGCTAATTTTTTATCAGCGTTTAAATTTAAAATTGGTATTTAACGCATCCCATACGACTCGCTTCCCCAGTTTCCAAATCCCTGTCGAAACCAGTACTAGCCCTTACTGGTTGATATTTAATTATCAAAATGCAAGACCTATACTAACGCGATAGTTAGTATAGGTCAAGTTGTTTTTCAAAGTTTCTTCAATTTTTATTCGTTTGTGTATTCATTTAGATTCTTTGGAATATCCATCCAGAATACTACGCCATCATCCACATTTTCAAATCCATAATCGCCATTGTGAACTTCCATAACACTTTTAACAATCGACAAGCCAATTCCACTACTCTTCATCTTGTTCTTCTTATTCTTGTCATCCTTCGAGTAGAACATATCCCAAATCTTATCTTTATATTTGTCAGGTATATGGTTACCATTGTTTGCAACTTCTATACGGATGCTATCGTTAGAGTTTTTCACTTTAACAATAATCTTTCCTGGCTCTTTACAGTGCTTGATAGCATTTGAAATATAATTGCTAACAGCCTGTGAAATATATCTAGTATTAATTCTAGCGATGCAGTCTTCGTCGTAGTCTTGTTCTACTTCAATGTTTTTCTCGGTAAATAGTTCTTCGTAGTTGCCAAGTGTCTCGCAAACTAAGTCAGCCACATCAGCTTCCTCAATAGAGAATTCCTTTTCATTACTCTTTGTCGCATACATTACTATCATGTCGTTAATCATATCAGTCATTCTGTCAGTCTCTTCAGTGATAGATTTGATGTACTCTTTTCTCTTCTCCTCATCGTCAATCAAATCAAGCATTTCAATCTGACTAGAAATGACCGCCAAAGGAGTTTTAAGTTCGTGTGAAACATTATTAATAAACACGCGTCTCTCTTCTTCAGCTAGAGTTTGATTACTGAGCTCATCCTGCAAATCAGTCATCTGTGTTCTGATTTGTGTAAGCATCTTGTTTATGCTGTTCGCCAAAGAATCCACTTCTTTAAAGTCATGTTTAGTCTCAACATTCAATGAATATCCACTGTCTACAGCCTTACTAGCGGCCTGCTCTATTTTTCTGATAGGGCGCGTCAAACGACTAGCTATGTATAACGAAATCAAAATTCCGGCAATTAATACAAATGCACCTACTATAAAGAAGAACCATCTATAGTAGTTAAAGAATATACTTGTTGCTTCCTTGCTCTCGTAAATATAGATGTAGTAATCTTCATCGTCCTGGAGCTTTTTCCCATATCCTGCAATTCGCTTGCTTGTCTCTTTGCTCTTGTATTTATATGAAAAAGATCTTAAATTCGCAACTATGTCATTTGCAATACGAGTCTGTGCGTCGATAGGTTTCTTCTCCATCTTTGTAACATAGACGCGCTCAAAACTACTATTACAAATAATAAAGGTGATTCGCTCATCTTCATATTGTGAAATAGCTTTATTGTCTTCATTCAACATTAAAACATCTGTCTTCTGAAGCTTTTTATATGCATCTGAAATCATTCCCTTTTTTCTTGAGTAATAATAGTCATCTGCAAATAAAGCGAAAACAGAAAAAATGGCCACAGTTAACACTAAGATAGTTAGCGTCATCAGTATGACCATTCGTCCTCTAATAGTTTTAATCATTATTTACCTCAAAAATATAACCTACGCCGTAAATTGATCTAATGTATGGACATTTCTTGCCCATTTTATTTCTAATCTGTTTGATAACAGTATCGACAGTTCTAAATGTTCCGTCGTAATCCTGTCCCCAAACAGCATCCAAAATCTGTTCACGTTTGAGAGCAACACTCTCGTTCTCTGCTAAGTAAACTAGAATATCAAATTCCTTTGGAGTAGTTGGCATTAGTTTGCCATCGATATAAGCTTTTCTAGAAGTAACATCTAGTTTAAGCTTTCCTACCTCTATAGGTTCCATCTTTTCTTCGATATGTCCTGTTGGAATGTGTGATGCACGTTTGAAAATAGCATCGATACGAGCTTTCAATACCATTAGCTGGAATGGTTTCTTAATGTAATCGTCCACTCCATTGCTAAAGCTCTTGATCTGCTCAACATCTCCTGACTTAGCTGTCATCATAATGACTGGAACAGAGGACACTTCACGAACCTTCTTCAATACTTCTTGTCCATCAATTCCAGGAAGCATAATATCTAGAAGAACTAAATCAATATCTTCAATATACTCCTCAAACTGTGCGACACCTTCTTCGCCGTCCACTGCTTCTAAAACTAGATAATCATTAAACTCCAAAAACTCTTTAACGGTCTTTCTTAGTTTGTCATTATCTTCCACTATTAATATGGTTTTACTCATAGCGACCTCCATATT
>CADBBS010000032.1 GCA_902793045.1 uncultured Lachnospiraceae bacterium | reverse complement strand
GTTTATAAACGAAATTTGTGGAATAGATGGTCCAATGATAAACAATTCATTGTACTTCTTTTCCTTAACCTGTTTTATAAGGTTTGCAATCTGCTCTGTTGCCACATCTAGCTTTCTCTTGTTTTTATCTTGGATTAAGATGCTAACCATATTTACAACTGGTGGATACTGAGAAAGTTTTCTGTATGGAAGTTCATTCTCGAAGAATGACTCGTAGTCTTGTTTGCAAGCTGTCTCAATTCCGTAGTTATCTGGCGAGTAAGTTTGAACTACGACTTCGCCTTTGCCTTCGCCTCTTCCAGCACGTCCTGCCGCCTGGCATATCAACTGAAAGGTTCGCTCTGTAGCTGTGTAGTCTGGCACGTACAAAGACATATCTGCAGCTAACACTCCCACCAATGTGACATTTGGAAAGTCGTGACCTTTCACAATCATCTGTGTTCCAACCAAAATGTCTGCATCGCCACTCTCAAATGCGGACAAGATTTCAGCATGTCCATCTTTAGTGGATGTGGTGTCTCTGTCCATTCTTAATACTTTGGCCTGAGGAAACATCTCTTTAATCTCATCCTCTATGGCCTGTGTTCCTGTGCCCATTCTTGAAAGGTATTTGGAACCACACTTTGGACAAACCTTTGGAAGAATCTTTTCTCTTCCGCAGTAGTGACATTTCATAGTGCTTCC
Organism: uncultured Lachnospiraceae bacterium; assembly: GCA_902793045.1. Taxonomy (GTDB): domain Bacteria; phylum Bacillota; class Clostridia; order Lachnospirales; family Lachnospiraceae; genus Eubacterium_G. Next base: position 10,937 of record CADBBS010000032.1, on the reverse strand, counting down.
GCGATGAAGGGTTAGAGTTACATCGCAATGGTCGCACTTGATAGCCTCTCCACAATTCTTACAAGAAACAACTCTTGATATTCCTCTTCTGTTTAGGAATAACATAGTCTGTTCTTTTCTTGATAATCTATCTGTAATCAAATCTCTTAGTCTTTCGCTAATGATTGATTTGTTACCTTTTTCGTGCTCTTCTCTCATGTCGATAATCTCGACATCAGGCACATCACCTTTTTCTCTCTTCGTTAATTTATGAAGTTTGTAGTAGCCTTCTTTTGCTCTGTAGTACGATTCCATAGATGGAGTAGCTGAACCTAGCACTACTGTGGCGCCGTTGTCTAGCGCGCGCTTCTGGGCTACTTCTATTGCGTGATACTTTGGAACTGACTCTGACTTGTATGAAGTCTCGTGTTCTTCGTCTATCACTATCAACCCTAAGTCAGGGAATGGTGTGAACAAAGCTGACCTTGGTCCAATCATAACTGAGATGTCTTTATTTCTAGCTCTCTCGAACTGATCAAATCTCTCACCCTTTGAAAGTTTTGAGTGGATGAATGAAACTTTGTCTTTAAACTTCTGAGAAAAACGTTTCATTGTCTGGAATGTAAGGGCAATCTCTGGGATAAGAACTATCGCCTGCTTACCGTTCGCCAAACAGTGGTCAATCAAGTCCATATAGACTTCAGTCTTTCCACTACCTGTAATTCCATGGATCAAGTGAACATTCACTCTTCCGTCTTTTTCAAAGGTCATAGTATCTTTAATAGCTTCTGACACTTTTTCCTGCTCATCATTAAGCTTGATGTTGTACTCACCTAACGACTCGTCATAAGGTGTTCTGTAAGCTACTTCAGACTCTATAGTTATATCTCCTAACTCTTCCATAGTCTTTAGAGTACTTGGAGAAATATTTAGCTTGTTTTTAACTATATCTTTTGAAATCTGCTTTGAAGTTTTTAGTTCCTTAAGAAGCCTAACTCTTGCCTTCGCATTTTTCTTAGTGTACTGCTCAATCTTCTCATCCACGTTATCAATATTTAAGATAACTGTCTGATTTTGATTTTGCTTAACTTTCTGCTTTACTGGAAGCACTGTTTTAAGCGCCTGATTCATAGTTGATGCGTAGTGCTCTTTTATCCACCAAGCAAGACCAATCAACTCCTGCTCTGCTTCCACATCAGAATCGGCCACTGACTTTATACTCTTAAGTTTTGATTTATCAAAGTCAGTATCTCCCACCACATCAATCACAAAACCCTTAATCTCGCGATTGCCCTTTCCAAAAGGAATGATGACTGGTGTTCCAGCTTGTATCTTAGATTCCAAACTTTCAGGAATAATATAGTCAAAAGGTCTGTCGATTTTGTCTAGGGAAATATCAACTATTACTTTCGCAAATTTCATATAGTTAATCCCTATTTATTTAGTTCTACACTCCTTAAGCAGTTAACTAAAAGCATTGTTACTGTCATTGGTCCAACGCCGCCTGGCACTGGAGTGATAGCTGATACTATTGGCTCAACCTCGTCAAAGTCCACATCACCGCAAAGTTTACCGTCTTCATCGCGGTCCATTCCAACGTCTATAATAATTGCTCCTTCTTTGACGAAGTCTTTTGTCACAAATTTAGCCTTGCCCAAAGCTGCCACTATGATGTCTGCACGCTTGCAAACTTCTGGCAAATCTTTTGTGCGAGAATGAGTAACTGTAACTGTTGCGTTTTCTCTTAGCATCAAGATAGCCATTGGCTTACCAACGATATTACTTCTTCCGATAATCACGCACTCTTTGCCCTCAATATCAAGGCCACTTCTCTTTATCATTTCAATAATGCCTGCTGGTGTACATGGAAGGAATGACTCCTCGCCTATCACCATTTTTCCTACGTTTACTGGGTGGAAACCGTCCACGTCTTTCATAGGGTCAATTGCAAGCAATATCTTGTTCTCATCTATATGTTTTGGCAAAGGAAGCTGAACTAAAATTCCGTTGATGGCTGGATCTGTGTTTAGATCGTTCACTAACTTTAGTAGCTCTTCTTCAGTAGTCTCTTCTGGCATTTCAATCTTCTTTGAGTTGATGCCAATGTACTCGCAAGCTTTTTCTTTGTTGCGAACATAAACTGCTGATGCTGGGTCCTCTCCCACTTTCACTACAGCAAGAGTAACTTCTACACCTTCAGCCTTTAGCTGTGCTACTTGCTCTTTTAGTTCATCCTTTATTTCTGTTGAAATCTTTTTTCCATCTATTATCATTTTGTTCACCAGTCTTTCTTAATTTTTTATTCAATATGGATTAGAACAATCCAGTAATCTTTCCGTCGTCTGTCAAATCAATTCCAAATGCTGCTGGAGTTTTTGATAGTCCAGGCATTGTCATAATAGTTCCTGTAATGGCAACTACAAATCCTGCGCCCGCCGACATATACACTTCTCTGATGTTTATTGTGAAGTTCTCTGGACGTCCAAGTTTTTCTTTATCGTCCGACAAAGAGTATTGAGTCTTTGCCATACAAACTGGACAATCACTAAATCCAAGTTCTTCTATCTTTGCGATAGCCTCGTTTGCCTCATCAGAATATGTAACACCGTCTGCTCCATAAATCTTTGTAGCGACAGTCTCAATCTTTTCTTTGATAGACATATCATCTGTGTAAAGTGGATGATAGTTAGATGGTTTAGTATCGATAGTCTCAATAATCTTTTCAGCTAACTCGATTCCACCTTTGCCACCGTCTTTAAATACTTTGGCTGGGGCGAATTCACAACCGCGCTCCTCACAGAAGTTTTTAACAAATTCTAATTCTGCATCAGTGTCTGTACCAAACTGGTTTAGTGTAACTATTACTGGCACATCATACTGCTGTATATTTTCAATATGTTTTTCTAGGTTTACGATACCTTTGGCGAGGGCATCTAAGTCCTCAGTCTGCAAATCTTCTCTAGGCATTCCACCGTTGTACTTAAGCGCACGAACTGTTGCAACCAAAACTACAGCATCTGGCTTAAGTCCTGCTTTACGACACTTGATATCTAGGAACTTTTCAGCACCTAAGTCTGCGCCAAAGCCTGCCTCAGTAATCACATAGTCTGCCATCTTTAGAGCTGTCTTTGTAGCGCGAACTGAGTTACAACCGTGAGCAATGTTAGCGAAAGGTCCGCCGTGAACTAACGCTGGTGTATGCTCTAGTGTTTGAATTAGGTTAGGTTTCATAGCATCCTTTAGAAGCGCTGCCATAGAACCAACTGCCTTAATGTCTTTCGCTGTGACTGGCTTTCCGTCATAAGTGTATGCAACAATTATCTTGCCAAGTCTATCTTTTAAATCTGCATAGTCATTTGCCAAGCAAAGAATAGCCATAATCTCAGAAGCAACTGTGATTACGAAGTGGTCTTCTCTTTCTACTCCGTCCACATCACGGCCACGTCCAACTATGATGTTACGAAGAACTCTATCGTTTATATCCACACATCTCTTCCAAACAACTTTTTCTGGATCGATATTTAGTTCGTTGTCCTGCTTGATTGAATTATCTAGCATAGCAGCACAAAGGTTGTTTGCTGAAGTGATTGCATGAAAGTCACCTGTAAAGTGAAGATTCAAATCTTCCATAGGAACTACCTGCGCGTATCCGCCACCTGCGGCTCCACCCTTAATACCAAAGCAAGGTCCAAGGGATGGCTCGCGAAGTGCGATAACACACTTTTTATCAAGCTGTCCAAACGCTTCACCAAGTCCAACTGTCACAGTAGTCTTACCTTCTCCTGCTGGAGTTGGATTAATAGCTGTAACTAGAATTAGTTTTCCATCTTCGTTGTTCTTAATTTTGTCGTAGTAATCATTTGAAATCTTTGCTTTGTACTTTCCGTAAAGTTCCAAATCATCTTCTGTTAAACCAAGTTTTGCTGCCACATCTTTTATTGGCATCATTTTTGCTTCCTGAGCAATCTCAATATCTGTTTTCATCGTTTCACCTTCCTAAAGATTTTTCCTCTTAAATATGGTTAAAAGGCAAAGGATATCCTTCGCCTTTTTATTTTACTGATTTAGCATTTCTTCGAACTCTTCTAGACTCATCAAAACCTTTCTAGGTTTGTTAGTCTCTTCTTGTCCTACCACTCCGGCATCGTATAACTGATCCATGATTCTGGCAGCTCTGTTGAAACCAACTCTAAACTGTCTTTGAATCATACTAGTTGAGCCTTTGTCTTTTTGGATACATAATCTTCCGGCATCGGCAAAGAGAACGTCTCTCTCATCTCCGCCGCCTGCAGCCGCCTCAGCATCAGATGTAAGTTTTGCATCTATGCCTTCTTCGTATTGGGCTTCACTGCTGTTAGCCTTAATAAAGTCTACTGTATCCTTAATCTCTTTCTCAGAAACATATGCGCCCTGCAAACGGATAGGTTTAACATATCCTGCTGGGTAGAACAACATGTCACCAAGACCGAGTAGTTTCTCTGCACCATTCATATCAATGATAGTTCTAGAGTCTGTACCTGAAGCCACTGTAAGAGCAACTCTTGATGGTACGTTGGCTTTAATAAGACCTGTGATTACATCAACTGAAGGACGCTGTGTAGCAATAACCATATGGATACCAGCTGCACGCGCTAGCTGCGCCAAACGACATATTGCTTCTTCCACTTCCTTTGCAGCGACCATCATAAGGTCAGCAAGCTCATCTATAATAATCAAAATCTGTGGCATCTTCTCAAGAACTTGTCCATTCTCATCAGTTACGCCAGCTTTTACTTTTGCGTTATATCCTTCAATATCTCTAGTCCCGGCATCGGCAAACTGTTTATATCTGTTTGTCATCTCAGCCACTGCCCAGTTAAGAATACCTGCAGCGCGCTTAGGATCTGTAACTACCGGATATAGCAAGTGTGGAATTCCGTTATATACTTGGAACTCAACTACCTTAGGGTCGATAACGATTACACGAACATCATTAGGTGTAGTTCTATATAGCACACTCATCAAAATTGAGTTTGTAAATACTGATTTACCAGCACCTGTTGTACCAGCTATTAGCATATGAGGCATCTTAGCCACATCGCCTATCACTACCTTACCTGCTATGTCTTTGCCGGCAGGGAATGCCAAGTTAGACTTGCTCTGCTTAATCTCTGGAGTATTTAGAAGGTCTTTTAGATAAACCATATCTCTTCCACTGTTTGGAATCTCGATACCAACAGCAGCTTTACCAGGGATTGGTGCCTCGATACGAATATCTTCAGCAGCCATTGCTAGTTTTATATCATCTGCAAGGTTTGTAATCTTGTTAACACGTGTACCTTGCTCTGGTTGTAATTCATATCTAGTAACAGCAGGGCCCTTACTTACACTTGAAACTTCTACATTTACACCAAAGTCTGCAAGCACATCTTTTAGCTTGTTAGCAGTCTGTGTAAGTTCTGCTCTTGTTACATCACTACCACCTGCTTCGCCATCAGCTAGCAATGTCATTGGTGGCTTTTTATATTTAAATACTTTCTTAGTAGGTGCAATCACTTTTCCTTCGTCAGCCAAACGTTTTTGTTTGTCTGTCATCTCTTCACCTTCAGCTACCTCAGTAGGAGCATCCGCGTCAAATGGCTTTCTCTCCATAGCAGATTTGGCATCGGCACTAATCTCCTCACGAGGCTTTGGCTCGTACTCACCGTTTAGAACCTTGTCATCATCAGCTGGCTCTGGAAGTACACCGTCTTGATTTAGTTTTTTCTGTTGTGGATCTTTGATTTCAATTACTTCATCAGATTCTTCAAATTCGCTGTCATCTATCACTGGTTGGTCATCCAAACCTGCAATCTTGATTTCAGCTGGCTTCTTTTCTTCCACTGCTGGTGCTGGTTCTGGAGCTGGCTCTGCAGCTTTCTTTCTACCGCGCTTAGGTTTTTGATCACTCATATCAGTAGCGCCAAAGTTTACACCACGTCTTGTGCTCTCTCTATCTTCGCCCTCTTCAGGTTCGTAGCTTTCTACAAACTCTCTTCTAGCCTTAGCATCCTCTTTAGCCTTATCAAGAGCGCTCTTACCTCTGTTTTTAAGATACTGAGAAATAGATTTTTCAGTAAGCATAACTACAGAAACAATAAGTAGCGCGATTGCAATAAGTACTGCTCCTGCCATTCCAAGTCCTGCGTGGAAAGCACCACCTAAGATGCCACCGATAGCACCGCCGCAAACTTCACCTTCTTTGCCGAGGTCATAAAAGTATGAAACATTTCTATCAACATCAGCGTATGTGAATAGGTGGAAGAACAATGTTAGGTCAATAAACAACAATGCTGTTCCTATCACTCTAAAGATGACTGTTCTGTTTTTCTTTTTATTGTATGTAAGTAAGGCTACGATTATGATTAAAACTATTGGGAACAAATATCCCATAGTTCCAAACAATCCTAGCATAATGTCTTTGAAGAAGTTTCCTACTACACCGCAGACACCAAAGTTAGAAAGAAGCAAGAATATTCCAATAACGATTGAAACCCAAACGCCAACTTCACTAAGAACTTTTTTCTTCCTTAGTTTGTTTTCTTCCTCTCTTCTTTTTTTCTCAGCATTTCTTCTTCTAGTCTCTGCCGCCTTCTTTGCGCTAGCACTCTTAGAAGCTGCTGACTTTGTGTTTTTCTTTGTAGTAGTTTTCTTTTTACTACTCGACTTTTTGTTTGCCATTTCCAAACCTCACCAATTTATATTATTTATTACTAATTACAAAATGTCCTATTATTGCTGCTAGGCCTACAGCCGCACAGTAATATGCGAAATATTTGAATTTCTTTTTCTTAACGATTACAAGCATAGCTTTGATACAAACGTATCCAACTATAGCTGAAACTATAACTCCCACCACATAGCACATAGCTGGTGTAGAAGTTAAGTCCTCTTTCATATCAGGAACCTCTAGTACTACTGCACCTAGGATAGCTGGTATAGACATTAAGAATGAGTATTTAACTACGAAGTCTCTTTTTAGTCCACAAACCAAACCTGCTGTGATAGTTGTTCCTGATCTAGAAATACCAGGCATTGTTGCAATACCTTGGCACACACCTATGAACACTGCATTTGCCCATGAAGTGTTTTTCTCTGTCTTACTTCCATCCTTAAGGAAGTCTGAGACAAATAGCATTACTGCTGTCACTAGTAGGCAGATACCAGGGATTAGCAAAGTAGCTCCTGACTCTTCTACTAGGTCTTTCATAAGTACACCTAAGATAGCTGTAGGGATAGTTGAAACAATAACTAGCACTACAAATCTTCTGTAGGCTGTTCTTATAATTTTTCTAAAAGGTTTCTTCTTTCCACCGATAAGTGTTACGAAGTTAAAAATAATGTCTGCGCAAATACCAAAGAACTCTTTTATTAGTTCAATAACATCTTTATAAAACACTGCAAATACAGCTATCAAAGTTCCAAGATGTAAGAAAACATCAAATGAAATTGAGTTGTTTTCAAACCCAAAAAAGAACTTAGCTATAGCCAAATGTCCTGAACTACTGATTGGCAAAAACTCTGCCAAACCTTGTATAATTCCAAGTATAATTGCCTCAATAATTGTCATTATTTTGCTCCTTTATATTTTGTCCCACAATCCCCTATATTTTACCATATTTTTGAGTGTTTTGCGATACAAAAAAGCAACAAAAAAGCCGATACTTTCGGCTTTTTTTAATATATTTATCTATTTATTTTTACTTGTAGTTTTTCACATCATCATAGGCTAAATCACCGCCAAAAATGTCTAGCGCAGAGCCTATTGTAAAATCTAGTTTTCCACCACATGCATCTTTAAATTTCTCTATCTGTTCTATGCTAGAAATGCCTCCTGCGTATGTGATTGGCTTTCCATTGTAGCTTGCTAGAATCTGAACTAGTTCTTCATCCATACCTGATTTTTTGCCTTCTCTGTCTACTCCATGTACCAGGAACTCATCACAGTACTGCTCTAGCTTTTCAAACAGTTCTGGAGTTACCTTTTCCTCGGTAAAGTTTTGCCATCTATCTGTAACTACAAAGTAGTCATCACCTCGTTTTCTGCAGCTAAGATCTAGAACCACTTTGTCTGGTCCTACCGCTTCTGCCAGTTTCTTTAGGTGGTCATAGTTAATGCGTCCTTCGAAGAAGACGTATGATGTGACAATAACATGAGTAGCACCCGCTCTTATAAACTCAGATGCTGTTCTATTATTAATTCCACCACCTACTTGCATAGCATCAGGATATGCTTTTAAAGCCTTAAGCGCCTGCTTCTTTGTGGCCTCATATGTAGGAGAATCCAAAGAGTTTAGCATAATAATATGTCCGCCAGTTAGTCCATCTTTTTTATACTTTTTGGCATACTTCTTTGCACTTTGTCTTGCAACAAAGTTTTCCAATGCCTTTGACGAATCCTTATTCAAAGATCCACCTACTATCTGTTTTACTGCTCCGTTGTGAATGTCAATACAAGGTCTAAATTTCATAATGTTTCCTTACTTCTTTTTGTCTGGTTTGTAGTTCTTTAAAAATTTATTTGAAATGATGGTGCATGCTGCAAATGCCACAAAGATTGCTCCCACTATTGTTAGGAAAACTGGCATTGGCAAAACACCAACCACGCAAACAACTATAAAGAATGCCACAAACAAAACTGTGTTTACTTTGTTTAGGATTAATCCTATTTTGATTTTTTGATCTTCTGTTAAATTTGCCATAACACTTCTGCGACTTAGATAATCAAATCGCTTTCCTCTATCTTATTATTGAAAAATGATATTATTTTTAGACATGGCTTTCTTAGCACTAGTCCTATAAATAATCCAACTAAAATGAACAATGCAAATATACCAATTTGCTGCAAATAATGTGCTGTGTTTACTCCTGCCACTGACTCACGAAGCGCATCTACACTGTACTTAAATGGCAAGAATGGTGCCATCGCTCTGAATGGACCAGGAAGCACTTCAATAGGGAATGTACCACCCGAACCAGCTACTTGCAATACCATTATTATAACAGCAATCGCTTTACCTATTACACTAAATGTTACTGTTAGCGAATAAATTAGCATCGTGTATACAAAGCTTGATAGCATACACGTCAAAATAAATAGTATTGGACTATCGCTTTGAATCTTTAAGAAGAATAAATCTCCTAGCGCAATGATTAGCGCTTGCAACTGTCCAATTATAAAGAACGCTAGATATCTTCCAAAGTAACACTGCGTTGTATTTGGATTATCAAGTTGTTCTTTTTCTTTTCTAGAAACTTGAACATTTAGTACTGCCACTAGCACTAGCGCACCTACCCAAATAGCAAGTGTTGAATAGAATGGTGCCATAGCTGAACCGTAGTTCTTAATTGGATAAACTCTATGTGTATCATACGATACTGGTGAAGAAACAAACTTGCCCAATGCATTTGGATCCTTCACTATAGGGAGAATAATATTTTCAATTACATTATCGCCCTTAACATCTTTTATCTTTACTACTACTTTGTCTATTCTCTTATCGACCGTGGTTAAAAATGTCTTTAAATCTTTTAGCGCCTTCTTAAGGTTTGCTGTAGTATCAAGCGCGCTGTCCAAAACATTATCTATCTGCTCTGGTCCTGCTTTAAGCACGTTGATAAATTCTGTGACATCGTCAAAGACCGAGAAAGCTTTATTTACTAGTTTATCGATTTTAGGTTTTAGTTGAAGATAAGAACTCTCAGCCTTTCCTAAAGCCTGGTCAGCATCCGCAATAGCCTGCTTAACATCTGACTGTACACTTTCAGGCACTTTTCCTGTCGATCTTATCTTCTTTACAGCAGAATCAATAACACTTATTAATGCTTCTTGCTTTTTGTTTGCAGCCTGTAGTTTCTTGATTGCTTTTGAGCAATTGACTCCTAAGTTAGACTGCATATTCTCTAATATTGAGATTACTTTATTATTTACAGAAATAATTTTCTGATTAGTAACTTTAATTCTCTCTAGTTTGTCTGCCGCTTTCATTGGGTCGTTGTCTGAATAGCCAAAAGCCTCGTCTGCTTTATCAGCGACATTTGTCATATATGTTCCGCCAGCACTCATAATGCCCTCAAGTGATGCGGTAATGTCAGAGGCTGTACCCTTTGTCGCGGTCAAGATAGATTTTACGTCCTCGTTAAAGACACCAGCCTTGCTCAAACTCTTCTTAACAGTAGGCATAAGTTCTTTGTTGGACTGTACTAAATCATCTATCGAATCAAGAGTATCCATCAAAACATCGACTGAACTCTTGAAAGTTTTTATATCTTTCTTTGTATCTTTTAGATCAGATACTACTTTGTCTGCTAGCTCGCCTTTTTTGTTTGTGATTTCGTCGCTAGCCAAACCAAGCGCTGTACCCAAAGTTTTTCCTAGGGTATCAACATACTCTGTACCGATGCTTTCTTCTATCGCCTGGACACCTTTGTCGGTGATTTTTGTTGCGATAGCATTTTTCTTTTCGTTTGCATAGTACTGAAGTTTCGCCTGCTTGAAATTACCAGAAACTATGGACAAAAGATTTTCACTGAAGTCTTCTGGAATAATAACAGCTGCGTAGTATTTGCCATCCTTTACTCCACGTTTTGCCTCCTCTTCACTTACGAAATCCCATTTCATTTGAGGCTTGCCCTTTAGACCGTCGATAATACTATCGCCTGCGTTTATCTTTACAGTCTTGTACTGATAGCCAGCGTCTTTGCTGCAGACGGCGAATGGCAATTCACCAGTATTTGCGTATGGATCCCAGTTAGAAGCAATATTAAACCAAGCATATAGTGCTGGGAGAATTGTAATACCGATAATTACAACAAATATAATCATGTTCTTTGAGACATTCTTTATATCGTGTTTAAAAATATTAAATAATTTTTTCATCTTCTTCTCCTTGCTCTTCTTCATCTTCTAACAGTCCAAGTAGTTTTGCGCACTGATGATA
>CADBBS010000031.1 GCA_902793045.1 uncultured Lachnospiraceae bacterium | reverse complement strand
AAAAAGCTAAAAGGTACATTGGATATGAGATTTGTCAATAACGAGGGCAAATATATATTGAAAAAGACTAAAAAGCACTAAATATACACAAAATATAGTAAAAAATGTCAAAAAAAACCTATATTTTGTAAATTTCTTGTTGATATTTTATCAATTGAATTGTAGAATATACATAGTATGAGTGGCTATGCGCCCTTATACTATGAGGAAAAATTTTTTTATTCGATGAAGGAGAATGAAGCGATGTTAGAAATTACAACTAATGAAAGCGATGCAGTAGCTAAGATAATAGTTACTGGTGTTGGCGGAGCTGGAAACAATGCCGTTAACAGAATGATTGATGAAAACATTGGTGGTGTAGAATTTATTTCTGTAAATTCAGACACTCAGATTTTGAAGAGAAGTAAAGCACCTACTACATTACAGATCGGTGAGAAAGTCACAAAGGGTCTTGGTGCAGGAGCTAAGCCAGAAGTTGGTGAAGCAGCTGCTGAAGAGAATGTAGAGGAATTAGCTCAACTACTTAAGGGTGCCGATATGGTATTCGTAACATGTGGTATGGGCGGTGGTACTGGTACTGGTGCTGCACCTGTAGTTGCACGTGTTGCTAAGGAGCAAGGAGCTCTTACAGTTGGTGTTGTTACAAAGCCATTTAGATTTGAAGCAAACACTCGTATGAGCAATGCTATTTCAGGTATTGAGAGATTAAAAGAAAACGTAGATACACTTATCGTTATTCCAAATGATAAGTTGTTAGAGATTGTTGATAAACGTACTACTATGCCAGAAGCTCTTAAGAAAGCTGACGAAGTACTTCAGCAGTCAGTTCAGGGTATTACAGATTTGATTAATGTTCCATCATTGATCAACCTTGACTTTGCTGACGTTCAGACAGTTATGAGAGATGCTGGTGTTGCACACATCGGTATTGGTGAAGCTAGTGGTGACGAGAAGGCTGCAGAAGCTGTTCAGGCTGCTGTCACATCTCCACTTCTAGAGACAACTATCGAAGGTGCTAAGAATGTTATTATTAACATTACTGGTGATGTTAGCTTGTTTGAAGCAAACGAAGCTGCTAGCTATGTTCAGGAACTTGCTGGTGAAAATGCAAATATCATTTTCGGTGTTAGATATGAAGACACATACCCAGATGAGTGCTCAATTACAGTAATGGCTACTGGTATTGGCGATCCTGATAATGGTAAAGCTCAGAAGTCTTTCGGTTTCAATAAGCCAGCTGCAAAGAAGCCTTTCGCTTCATCATTTAATGCAGGTACACAGAGTGCTGCTCCTCAGGCAGAAGCTAAAGAAGAAGCACCAGGTGTGGAAGAAAAAGCTATCAAGATTCCAGATTTCCTTCAGAATAAATAATCTATAAATTTCTATGGGGCACAGATAGCTGTGCCCCATTTTTTATATCAGGAAAAAGTTTACTTTTACGGAGGTATAATTATGAAGTGTCCATATTGTGGAGCAGACGATACAAAGGTTATCGATTCTCGTCCTGCAGAGGATAACAATGCTATTAGACGTCGTCGTCAGTGTGAGAAGTGTAACAAGAGATACACTACATACGAGAAGGTTGAAAGCATTCCTATTATAGTTATTAAGAAAGATAATATCAGAGAGCAGTACGACAGATCTAAGATAGAGAAAGGTATTATCAGTTCTTGTAATAAGCGTCCAGTTTCTTATGAACATGAGAACGAAATATTTAGTATGGAAGAAAAAGAAATCTCAAGTAACACTATTGGTGAGTTAGTTATGGAAAAACTAAAAGACTTAGACCAAGTTGCTTACGTTAGATTTGCATCTGTTTATAGAGAATTCAAGGATGTTAATACTTTCAAGAAAGAGCTTAACAAACTGCTTAAGTAAGGTGATAACATGTTTAAGAATTTATATCCAGATGAGTACTTGGATGGCATCGATAGCATAGACCTAGAGATGTATTACAACCAAGGTATAAGAGGCATCATCACAGATGTAGATAACACTATCGTTCCTCACGGTGCACCAGCAGACCAGCATGCAATTGATTGGTTTAAAAAAGTGCATGATATGGGAATTGATACGTGCATTATCTCAAACAACGATGAGCCACGTGTTCAACCATTTGCAGATAAAGTTGGATCAAAATATATCTTCAATGCTCACAAGCCTAGCACAAAGAATTACAAAAGAGCTATGGAACTAATGGGCACTGATACAAAGTCTACATTGTTTGTTGGTGATCAGATATTCACTGACATATGGGGAGCAAATAAAACTGGTGTCCAAAGTGTGATGGTGAAGTTAATCGATAAACATGAGGAGATTCAAATTGTTTTGAAACGTATTCCTGAAAAGTTTATCATGTGGCGTTGGAGAAGAAAATTAGAAAAAGAGAGTAAATAAAAAGAATGTCCGTTAGGACATTCTTTTTTATTGAAATGATTCTTTAATACTTTTATAGACCTTTTCTCTTACTTTATCGATTGGGAATTTTTCGCCCGTCCATAATTCGAAAGAAGCAGCTCCTTGGTATATTAACATTTCTATGCCATTCAATACCTTACAGCCGTTTACCTTTGCCATCTTGTAAAGTTTAGTTTCTAGTGGATTATATATGATGTCGACTACCACTAAATCTGTTCTAAGTAAGCCTGAGTCTTTGATTAGGCAGGCATCTTCATTTGGTGCCATGCCAACAGGAGTAGCATTACAGAGAAGTGAACTCTTAAGTATACATTCCTCTATAGCCTCATCAGTCATCTCAATTAGATTAATATTTGTATGAGTTTCTTCTATAATATTGTTTACTAATCCTTGAGCCTTATCCCAGAACTTATCTTTAATAGAAAGAACATTTATTTCCTTTGTACCATCTAATGCGCACTGAACGATGATAGCAGAAGCAGCACCGCCAGATCCTAGAATTGTAATCACTTTATCTTTGACGTCAAATCCATTATCACGTAGCGCATTTACAAACCCAACACCGTCAGTGTTATAAGCTACAAACTTACCATCCCTATTCACGATAGTATTGGCAGCACCAATCAGCCTGGCCTCAGGTGAAACTTCATCCGCCAACTCAAAAGCTTTAATCTTATCAGGCATAGTACAGTTAAAACCTGCCACACCCAATTCTTTTAAGTCTTTGAAGGCCTCAGCCACTTCATCCTCTTTCACCTCAAACAACTCATAAGTATAGTTCAAGCCCAACTCTTCAAACGCCGTATTATGCATTAAAGGTGATTTACTGTGTTCCACCGGATATCCTATTAGTCCAGTAACTTTTTTATTGTATAACTCTTTATCTAATTTAATCATACAGAAGATTATATATACCCGGGAGAAAAAACACAAGGGGGGAACGAAAAAAGCAAGGGCCTCACTAACAATCGTTCGTACCCTTGCTTTTTTCTTGCGGACGCAATTTTATGTTTGACTAAAAGTTGATATAAATTTATACTAATACTAACAGTTCTCGGAGGATAAAAATGAAAGAACTTGCTTGTAGAAAAGTTATATTGAATAGCAATAAACCTCTCATTTGTGTGTCTGTAACGGGCGCAAATTTAAATGAGATAAAAGAGCAGGCACAAGTGATTAAGCGCTTGAATCCAGACATCGTAGAGTGGAGAGCTGACTGTTTAAAAATAGAGAATGAAGAGAAGGATACATTTGAGATTGCATATGCATTGAAGTATGTGCACAAGATGCTCAAGTCGTATCCTCTTATTTTTACTTTCAGAAGTAAAGAGGAGGGTGGAAACCGCCACATAAACTTCGAAAAGTATAAAGAGTATTATCACTATGTTTCGCTTGAAGCAAAGAAGTTTAATGTAGAACTAGTGGACATTGAAATGTATGGCAAGCGTGGTGTGACAGGACTAAATACTTTGATTGATGAGATGCATGCTATGGGTCTTAAGATCATCGGTTCATATCACGACTTCAATAAAACTCCAAAGCGAGATGAGATATTTGGCATCCTAAAAGACATGGAAGATAACGGAGCAGATGTCTGCAAAATCGCATGCATGCCAAGACATAAGGGAGATGTTTTTTCTATATATAATGCATCACAAGATGCAGACGAAAAACTTAAGAACCCAATCATTGCAATCTCGATGGGAGAGTTGGGTGCAGTCACAAGAGTAGCGCTCACACAGACTCATTCGGTGCTTACCTTTGCATCGCTATGCGAGGACGAGACCTTCGAAGGCGAACTAAGAAAAGAATGTATCGAGCAGATGAATTCTTTGGGGCAGGTGCCTTTCAAGATTGCAGAAACTTTGGTTGATGTAAACAGAAGTGGAAAACTGACCGGCAACATTTCCATCATTGGTTTTATGGGCACAGGAAAGACTACCGTGTCAAAGGCTTTGGCGGAGATACTTAACTGTAAGGAAATAGACACCGACAAATACTTAGTAGACAAGTTCGGCAAAGAAATCACAGAGATGTTTGAAGTGATGAGCGAGGATGAATTTAGAGATGCTGAGTCAGTTGCTATAGAAGAAATAGCTCGCACCAAAAACCAAATCATTTCATGCGGTGGTGGAGCAGTTATAAGAAAGAAAAATTCAGACGTGCTAAAAGAGACTGGTGCTATAGTAAGACTAGATGCGGATCCAGAAACTATTTTTGAAAGAGTAAGTAGAAGAACTACTAGACCACTCTTAAATGGCAATATGAATCTTGACCATATAAAGAAACTGATGGATGAGCGAGAACTTCGCTACAGAGAAGCGGCTGATATCACAGTGAATGTGGACAGCAACAATAGGATTTTGACGTGCTATCGAATAATAGTTGAGCTGATAAAGAAGGGAATAATAACAAAATAAAGTAAGAAAAATGGATGCCAACTGCAGCATCCGTTTTTTCTTTTTTTACATAATTTTGACACAATTAGGTGCTACTATACAGTTGAAAGAAAAAGGAATACTTTTAAAAAAATGAGACCGTATTAAAAATAATTTCTAGTTGAAAATAACCCCTATCTAAACTATAATATTCTAGGATTAAAAAAGACCGGTGAGGAGGAAATTAATATGGTTTCAGCAGGTGATTTTAAGAATGGATTAACTATCGAGTACGATGGTAACATTTATCAAATTATAGAATTTCAACACGTTAAGCCAGGTAAGGGTGCAGCGTTCGTAAGAACAAAGCTTAAGAACATTAAGACTGGTGGTATTACAGAAACATCATTCAGACCAACAGAGAAGTTCGAAAACGCACATATCGATCGTAAAGATATGCAATACCTTTACACAGATGGAGAGTTATATCACTTCATGGATGGTGAGACATATGAGCAGATCGCTATCGAGGCAGACAAAGTAGGAGACGCTCTTAAATTTATCAAAGAGAGTGAGACAGTTAAGATTTGTTCACACAACGGTGATGTATTTGCAATAGAGCCACCTATCACAGTGGAACTTACTATTACAGAAACAGAGCCAGGCATTAAAGGTAACACAGCTACTAATGCTACTAAGCCAGCCACAGTAGAAACAGGAGCAACAGTATACGTTCCATTGTTTGTGGAAGAAGGCGAAAAGATTGTTATTGATACGCGTACGGGTGAATATTCTAAGCGTGTTTAATATAGTTAATAATTTATTTTTTATTTATTTTAAGGAGGTAGAATCATGAGAGGATTCACAAAGAAAATTGCTTCTGTAGTATTAGCACTTACATTAGTAATCGGACTAGCTACTTCAGCATCAGCTGCAGTTTGGGATGGATACTTTGGTGCTAACGACGGATCATTCTGGGAAGGTGCTACAGGTACAATGGCAGGCGTTTCAGCTAAAGGATTTACAGCAAGAATGACATCAGTTGGTTGGGGCGGTGTCTGGGGATGCCAGGTTAAACAGCCAATCAAACTAGCTAAGGGCAAAGCTTATGCTCAGTCATATACTATTAAGTCTACAAAGGCTAACAAGTATATCTACGTTAAGATGTCAACAAATGAAAACCTAGCAAAAGCTTACTGGGTAAAACTTCCTAAGGGAAAAACAGTAAAAGTTAGCCAGGTATTCAAGGCAGAAAATCCAGCTAACCAGATCACATTTGGTCTAGGCGGAGACGCTGGTGACAGAGATGGTTCTGATGTAGACGCAGCAGTAAGATATGGTATCTTTGAAAAGCAGTTCAAGCTAAAACGTAACCAGCTTGGTTCACTTGACTGTGATGGTGATTTCTCATCAGTTACAGATATCGTAGTATCTAACTACTCACTAACTACAGCAGCTACAAAGGTTAAATTCTCAGCTAAGGCTAAGGGTAAGAAGAAAGTTAAAGTTACTTTGAAGAAAGCAGCTGGAATCAAAACTTTCGAGATCAAGGTAGGAAAAGTTAAGAAGAAAACTACTAAGACATCAATCACTATCAAGGCTAAGAAGAAAGGTAAGCAAAAAGTTCAGGTTAGAGGTATCTCAGCTGACAAGGCTTACAAGACAAAATGGGCTACAAAGAAAGTTAAAGTTAAGTAAAGAAAACTTTAAATAAAGAAGACGTGTTAGCAAATGCTAGCACGTCTTTTTTTATTGCTAATCTGCACTTTTATATCACGATGTGGTGTTACATTTACACTATAGATAGAGCGGATAATTGGTTTATTAGTTTGGTAAAAAAATACGGACATTCTAAAAAACTAGCACTTTATTGTAATTGATAGAGATTTTCTATCGTGATATAATTTTAAAAGATGAGGGAGCGGAAATCATCGGAAAGGAACCGATATGAAAAAAGTATTTAAAAGTATCAGTGTACTTGTTTTGAGTTTGGCACTTACAGTAAGTGGCCTTACTTTTGTGCAGACTGCAAAAGCAGATTCAATTAGTGATTGGAAAGCAAGTGCTATCAAGACTCCAACTGAGGGATCTTTGATTGGTGCAGGATATATTGAAGTAGAGTTTGATAACTCTCTGTCTAATTATTTTTATGAAGTATTGTTAGACGATCAACCGGTTTACTGGAGAGGAAATAGCATTGTTAACCTTTCAATTGAAGGTGAGACAACTGAGGGAGCTACTACGAAAACATTCCAATCAGGAGGAAGTGGCTCAACAATAAAAACTGAAGTATACACAACAGATGTCGCAGAACATAAAATCACAATCAAAGCTACTAGAGGTAACGAAACTATAGTATCTAACCCTAGAACTTTCTATGTTTCAAAGAAAGGTTTGGCTATGGGAGATGACATGGGCAATAAGATGCAATTGAAGAAGCTTAACTGCTCATGGTATTACAATTGGAATTCTTTCGGCTTCCACAATAATATCGACGATGGCGTGGCGCATATGCCAATGATTTGGGGTGGACCAGAAGAAGATATTCAACAGCAAGTTGCAGAATATGAAAATGATTCAAATTATATTTTAGGATTTAACGAGCCTGATATTGAAGGTCAAGCAAATATGGCATTCTTTGAAGGATCAGACATGTGGAAGAAGTACATTTCTCCTATGAACAAGAGAAAAGTATCTCCAGCCCCTGCATCACCTGGTGGAAACTCACAATGGTTAAAGTCATTCATCAAAGGTGATACTATTTGTTGGTTACCAGATGGATCATGGGATTACTATTATATGTACGAGGGTGACCCAGCTTATACCCCAGTAAATATTGAAAGTGTTGATGATTGCGATGCAGTATGTTTGCACAGTTATCAAAACAAAATGAATTCTAGGGGATTAGTTAATGCCGTTAAGAATCTATGGAATACATATCGTAAGCCAGTATGGGTTACAGAGATTGGCCTATTTGGTTCAAAGAGTGATTCTACAGATATGAGTTATGAGAATGCTGAGAAGAGAGCAGAAATACAAGAGTTTATGAAAACAGTTGTAAACGAATTAGAAGCTCTTCCATATGTAGAAAGATATTGCTGGTTCTCATATGATGTTGAGAGCGCAAATGCTATAGATAACTTTGATGGTTCAGGTGGAACATCAATGTTTGAGTATACTTCTGGATTGTACACAGAATTAGGAAAAGCATATTCGGAGATAGCAAACCCAGCAGGATATAGTGCTAATACTATTTCTGATAGCGAAATGTTCAATTGGGATACTAGAGTTAAGTACGCAGCTTCTTATAACAAGTCTAAAGATACAGCAACTATTTCATGGGATAAAGGTACATTAGATGCTATGCCAAAGATGGATATAACTCTTGATGATAATCCTATTGAAGTTGAAAATGGTGGAGAGGTTGATGTATCAAGTTTAGATGAAGGAAAGCATACTATTACATTCAATCTATATGCTGAAGATGGTACTACAGTAATACTTACAAAGACAAGAGGCTTCGTTATTGATAGAGCAGAAGAAACTACTACTGAAGCTCCTACGCAGGCTCCTACACAGGCACCAACTCAAGCGCCTACAGTAGCGCCTACTAAGGCTCCAGTTAAACCAGCTGTTAAGCCTGGTAAGACTACTATAAAAGGTAAAAATGTTAAGAAGAAATCAGCTAAACTTTCATGGAGTGCAGTTTCAGGTGCTAAGAAGTATAAGTTTAACTGGGCTATGAATAAAAAGTTTACAAAGAAGAGCAAGACCAAGATTGTTACTAAGACTTCATACAAAGTAAAGAAGCTTAAGAAAAAGAAAACTTATTACTTTAGAGTAGCAGCAATAAATAATGCTGGTACAGGTCCTTGGTCTAACACTAAGAAGATTAAAATCAAAAAGTAATTAAATCGCAATTGTGATAAGCAAGTTGTATGTGATAACGTTTATGCTATAATATAAATAGGTTAGATGAACGTTTAAATATAAGAATAATTATTTTTATTAAGGAGGTTACAAAATGAAAAAATTATTCAGCAAATCATTGGCAGTTGCCATTTCATTAGCAATGGTAATTGCGCTAGGCGCAGGTATCTACTTCGGAAAGAATACTCAAGCTGCTTCATATTTAGGAGGAGCAGGTTGGGACTTCCAGCAAGGTGGATGTTACTCATCAGCTCAGGAAACTGAGTGGGGAAATGTCGGTTACATTAACAAAGTAACAATGGCAACAAACGGCGAATCAATCAACACTTGGCAAAGAGATGAGTACAATACTCAGACTCAGTCGGCTTCAGCCGATACTGGTGCTACTGTTGATATTCAGAACACTGGTTGGGATAGAAACTGGGATACAGATCCTTGGAGAATCAACCCTTGGTCTATTCAAGCAAAAGCTAAATTTAATGGTATGAATTACGACCACCGTTATAAAGTTACATTTAAAGCTAAAGCTAACAAGAAAAAATATTGTTATGTAACTTTCAATACTACTGTTGATGGACACGAAATGAGTCCATATGACAATACTCCTGGAGCACTTTCAGGTAGTGATCAGTGTATCGTACTTGGAACTCAGGAAAAAGAGTTTACATACACATTCCCAGATTATGTTGGTGGACATGATCTATCAGTTGTATTCATGCTAGGTTGCTTTGGACCAGCAGAAGATGGCTCAGGCGCATATGACTTTGACGGAAATCTACTTCCACAGGTAACTGAGGAAGAGAAGATGTGGTCAGGTAGTGTTACAATTAGTGATATTAAGGTTGAAGACCTAGATCCAGATAAGCCAACTGATCCTACAGAGCCACCTCTATACACAACTACAGCTCCATCACCAACTGTAGCACCACAGCCTACACAGGCTCCTACAGTTAAGCCTTCACCAGCACCAGCTAAGACATTAGCTAAGGTAACTAAGGTTAAGGTTAAGAGTGTTAAGAAGAAAACTATTAAGGTTACTTGGAAGAAAGTAGCAAATGCTAAGTCATACCAGATTAAGGTTGGAAACAAGACTTATAAGGCTACAAAGAATTCTA
The DNA here is from genome assembly GCA_902793045.1 of uncultured Lachnospiraceae bacterium. GTDB lineage: Bacteria > Bacillota > Clostridia > Lachnospirales > Lachnospiraceae > Eubacterium_G. The sequence goes on along the minus strand of CADBBS010000031.1, from coordinate 3,588 downwards.
AGAAGATTAAGAACAAGAAGTTCAAAAAAGGTAAGAAAGTTAAAGTTAAAGTTAGAGCTATGGCAGCTGGATATAAGACGGGTGCTTGGTCAAAGACAGTTAAGAAAAAACTTACTAAATAATTAAGTTTATCAAGAGCCCGCTGTTTTAAGACAACGGGCTCTTTAAAAAATAACTTTGATACGGAGGATAGAAAAATGAAAAAGAATATTTTCAAAAAGATTATAGTTAGTGTTCTATCTCTATCTCTTATGTTCAGTTTTGCAGGACCAGTTTCAGCTGCACGTTCACACGCAGCTAATGGTTCGGATGTAATGCCAGCAAGTGGCAAATGGGTTTCATTCTCAGTACGTGATGATCTAAACTATAACCCACCTGGACCAAAGACAGATTGGGGTAAAGCTTTAGATGTTGAGATTCAGAAAGGATTGGATCAGGCATTAGCTGATTATAAAGCAGGTAAAATGACAGAAGCAGAGTATAATGCTAAAGTTGAAGAAATCAATGGATGGCAGAGTTATACTCAAGGTAGAGTTATCGAGCCTAACAATTCAAGTACAGCTAAATTTTATGTAGTTAACTCCGGATGGGATGGCGAATATGCTGCTACTTCATATGGTGGAGAAAAGAAATTAGTTGGCGACAACCCTTGGGGTCTTACATTAACAATGGATAAGATTCCAGTAGAGTATGGTCGTTACTATACAATGTCATTTGACATTTCATCTGATTTACAGGGTAAAAATGCTGAGACAGGCATGCAAGAAAGATCAGACAAATATTGTATCGTTAAAGCTTATGACTATCAGTCAAAGGGCGAACCATCAGCTGCATTTGAGTCATTCAAAGTTAATGGCAAAGAAGCTGCTAAAGATGGTAGATTTATTATAGCTAAGACTCCTACAGGAGAAGAAGCTGTTCAGACTCATATCGAAGCTACATTTAAGATTCCTGACACTAAGAATGAATGGAGTGGTGGACATGATGCAGGTATGTTCACTAACATGGGAATTAAGTTCGCTATGGGCGCATTCCTAAAGACTCATGAAGATGAAGTAGAAGCTGCAGAGAAGGATCCTTCAGTAACTCCTGAAGAACTTGCTAAGCTTAAAGCATCAGAAATCGGTTTAAAGGGATATGTTAACGTTACAAACATGAAAGTTATTGCTGGTACACAGTATGCTGTTAAGTATTTTGATGGATCAGTTCAAAAAGACTGCAGATATGTTAACGAATATGGTCAGGCTAAGAATATTGCCCTAAAGAAGAAGGGTTATACACAGACTGGTTATATCAATATGGCTACAGGTTCTAAGTTTAGTTTTGGAACACTTATTGAAAAAGATACTAACCTAAAGGCTACTTGGATTAAAACTCAGAAGCCTAAGAAAGCATCTTTCACAGCTAAGAGTAAGAAGAAAAAGAAAATTACTGTTAAGTTTAAAAAGAATGCTAACGCTAGAGGTTACCAAGTAACATACTCACACAATAAGAAGTTTAAGAAGAAAGCTAAATATAAGACAAAGACTAAGAATACATCAAAGACAACAACATATACAATCAAGGGACTTAAGTCATCAAAGGTAGCATATGTTAAGGCTAGAGCTTACAACCTAGATTCTTGTGGAAACAAGATTTACGGAAAGTGGAGTAAGAGAAAGAGCGTTTACGTTAAATAATTTTTCATTTTTAAATGCACAGAGAGGTGACCAATCATCACCTTTCTGTGCTATTTTTATGTTACTATATACATGTAAAAAATATTAGTAAAAATCCCTACATTTTGTTATAATTATAGGGAAGTGTGACCGGATTAGATTTGGATGATTTTTCATCTAAAGCTTAAAGGAGAATTGTTGTGAAGAAGGGTATTATGAGCAAAAACTTAATTAAGAAACTAGTGGTAAGTATACTTTCGCTATCTATGGTATTTGGACTTTCGGGTTCAGTTTTTGGTGCGTCTCATGCACCTAACGGATCCAATGTAATACCATCTAATGCTAAATGGAGTAGTTTTTCCATTTGTACTAGAGAAGATGGTGGTTCATGGGAAGACTCATTGAAAAAAGTATATAGAACTAATTCAGATGGTTCTTATTTCTTAAATGAGAATGGAGAGAAAGTTACTTTTGTAAAGGGCGTTGATTACGCTACAGAAGGTTGGATTAATGGAACAGAAGGATTAAAAAATGATTCTAGTGAAGTTACTTTCTACTGTAAGGCTACAGGATGGGACGGCGAATATGGTCAGATGACACGAGGAGGCCCATCTATTCTAGTTGCTGATAACCCATGGGGAATGACATTAACTATGACTGGTATTACAGTTGAGTTTGGTCGTTACTACACAATGGAGTTTGATATGTTGGGTGATCTTAATGCGGTTATTTATGATGCCATTACTGGTAAGACTACATATCAACCAGCAGAAAAACACATTTTGCTTAAGGCATATGATTACAATTCAAACGGTGAACCATCTGCAGCATTTGAAAAAGTTGAACAAGATGGTCAAGAAATTTCAAAAGACGGTTTTGTAACTGTTAAAAAGAAAGAAGCGGGTTATTCCCATATAGTTGCCACATTTAAAATTCCTGAGTCACCAGATGACTGGGGTGGTGGAAAGCATAAAGGTTCTTTCACTAATGTAGGTATCAAGTTTGCACTTGGTGCTAACCTTATCTCATATCCATTAGAGGGATCGATGAGAGGCAACATTCATATCAAGAATATGAAGATGTTGGCTGGAAAGCAGTACACAGTTAAATACTATGACGGAAGTAAGCAAAAGGCCACAAAGTATGTAAATGATGAAGAATCTGCTAATAGTGTTAAACTTTCTAAAGCATATAACACATTAGCTGGATATACAGATATGGCTACTGGTAAGAAGTTTAACTTCTCAACTATCTTAACTAAAGATATGAACTTGAGAGCTATTTGGACTAAGACTCCAGCTCCAGGCAAAGCATCAATTAATTCAGTTAAGAGTAAAAAGAAGAAAAGAGTGAATGTAACATTTGGTACAAACAAAAATGTTAGAGGATATCAAGTAACATATTCATACAGTAGCAAATTTAAAAAGAAATCAAAGTTTAAGACAAAAACCAAGAATACTTCAAATACCTCCTCATACACTATTAAGTCTCTAAAGTCGGGCTCGGTAGTATATGTAAAAACAAGAGCATATAATCTTGATTCAGCAGGTAATAAGATATTCGGTTCATGGAGCTCAAAGAAAGTAGCTTATGTCAGATAAAAAGTGTAAATAATAGTGTGGGGAGACTTAGTTGTTTTCCCACGCTTTTTTTAATAAAAAATAACTATAAAGGAACGGAAAAAAATGAAAAGAGTTTTAACAATTATTCTATCAATTGCATTATTTGTATCAGGATTAGTAGTTACACCTGTAGCTGCTAGAGATACCAGAACTCCTGATGAATGGAAAGGTCAGGCTATTACAGCTCCTGTAGCTAATAGTTTAATTGGTGCGGGCCATATTGACCTTAAATGGAACGGAGATCTTGAAAATGCCACCAAGTATACAGCTTATGTAGATTCTAAGGCTATTAAGACTGTGAATGCTGG
>CADBBS010000030.1 GCA_902793045.1 uncultured Lachnospiraceae bacterium | reverse complement strand
TTGTTTCTCAAAGGCTCAATGTCAAAATAGTATACTTCCATTTCACTTCCTCTTCTGTCTATAAATTCTTCTTCATCGTATTAATACCCAACGCTCTCTTACCCTGAAGTCTTGTTCCAGAGAATATACTTGAGAACAATACTAGTAGTGGGAATATCTCAAGACGTCCTACTAACATGTCAAACATCAAAACAATCTTTGATATTGTTCCATAACATGTAAAGTCTGTTGCTACTCTACCAAAGCCTGGTCCGATGTTATTTAGTGTAGCCATAACCGCCGAAAGATTTGTCGTAACCGAATGTCCATCTATACTTACAATCAAAACTGACACGATAAGGATTGCTACATACGCACCCAAATATGCCATTGTTCTTTTTATGATATCGTTTGCCACACTCTTCTTGTTCATTTTTACCTTTGAAACAAGTCTAGGATGTGTGATGTTTACAATCTCGTTTTTAACCGACTTCAACACGATGATTAAACGTGACATTTTGAATCCACCGCCGGTAGATCCCGCGCACGCACCAATGCCCATCAATACGAGCAATATACCTTTTGTGAGTGCCGGCCAAGCGTTGAAGTTCGCCACTGTTCCATAACCTGTAGTTGATGAAATAGATGCCACCTGGAATGCCGACTGCTGAATTGCTTCGCCCCAGCCGCTAAACAATGCTCTTCCATTTATTGTAAGAATCACTATCGCTCCTATTAACAGTACAAAGTACCATCTGAGTTCTTCATCGAAGAAAACTAGTTTCGGCTTTCTTATTAGTAGCAAGTAATACATCGTAAAGTTTAGTGAGCACAAAATCATAAATACTGTGATTATAATTTGCACCGCCGTCGAATAACTTCCGATACTTGTTCCTAGCAAGGCAAATCCACCAGTACCCACCGTACCGAATGTAAGTGTCGATGATTCAAATGGTGTTAGTCCTGCTATGATGAGTGCAATCATCTCGATAAATGTGATTGCGATATATATCAAATAAAGTGTTTTCGCTGTGTTCTTTGCCTTCGGCAAAAACTTTCCAACTGTAGGTCCTGGAGATTCCGCTTTCATCATGTGAATACTTGAGCTTGCACCCAGCGGCAAAATCGCCATGATAAATACTAGCACTCCCATTCCACCTACCCAGTGTGTGAATGAACGCCAGAACATTGTTGCATGCGAAATCATATGGAATCCGCCTTTAGCGTTTGCAGTCAAGACTTCTGGATGTATGATGCTAGATCCAGTTGTGGTGAATCCCGAGATAGTTTCGAACAATGCGTTGAAGTAATATGGGATTGCTCCTGTTAGTACGAATGGGACTGCTCCCACAAGACTGAGTACAATCCAGCCAAGTGATACCGAAACAAATCCTTCTTTTGCAAAGAATGCTTCGCTCTTTGGCTTCTTGATTTTTCCAAGCATACCTATGGCAAATACAACTGCTGCTAGTCCCAAATAGATTAGCGCATCTTTTGTCTCACCATAATAAAACCCTACCATGGCAGGAAGGGTTAAAAATGCTCCTTCGAAGCACAATACATATGCAAGTAAGTATCTAATCATTGATATATTCATAATCTCACCTATTTTGCAATGTCATGCACGTCGTGAAGACCTTTTTCTGTAGTTAGTACTACTATTTTGTCTCCGGCGTGAATAAATGTGGAACCTGTTGCGATAGCTGATTTGTTATCGTGAGTTACGCAGCCAATAATAACGCCCTTCTTAACTTTGATTTCGCTAAGCGGCTTGTCGATAAACTTAGCATCACTAGGCACCTCAAACTCGATAGCTTCCACTCTATTGTCGTTAAGTTGATATAGTGAAAGAATTCCGCTATCGTTTTGCATCTGGCTACGAACGAATCTCAAGATTCTCTCCGCAACAATATATTTAGGATAAACCACACTACCTATATCTAGGCTATCGATAATCTTGTCGAACGCTGTGCGGTGAACTTTTGTGATAACTTTACAGTTTGCAACTTCTTTTGCATAGAGCGCAAGCATAACGTTTTCTTCGTCGAAGCTTGTGTTTGCGATAAACGCATCCACATCTTCTATGCCCTCTTCCACTAGAAGGTTCTTATCTGTAGCATCTCCCTGGATGATGGTTGCTCCATCTAAAATGTCACTTAACTTTTCACATCTCGCAGGGTCTTGCTCTATAATCTTTACTTCAACACCCATCGACATCAAAATTCTTGATAGGTAAACTGTTGTACGTCCACCACCGATAAGCATGGCATTTGACGCGCCACTCACTGAGAAGCCTAGGCTTCTGAAAAATTCATGAGCCACGTCAATACTTGCAAGCACTGAAATGATATCGCCCTCTTCCATCTTGAAATCTCCGCCAGGGATCAAAACTTCGTCGTTTCTCTCCACAACTGGAACCAAAATTTCTGAATGGAACTTTTCGCCGAACTCTTTCATTGTCATATCATTAAGTGGACTTTGTTCGGTCAATTTATATGAAATAATTTCAGCCCTACTCTTAGGGAAAATATCTACATTAAGCGCCAACGGCAAATTAAGAAGCGCTGCCATTTCTCTAGCTGATGCAGCGTGTGGATTGATAACCATTGTAAGTCCAAGTGTAGACTTAATTAGTCCAATCTCTCTGCCGTACTCTGGGTTACCTACTCTTGCGATTAGGTTTTTGACGCCCCTGCTCTTTGCAATAAGACATGCAAGCAAGTTCATCTCGTCGTTTCCTGTGACAGCAATAAAAAGATCACAGTCATCAATGTTTGCTTCCTCTAGCACGTTAATACTTGAGCCTGTTCCCACTACGCCGTATACGTCAAAGGAATCGGAAATTTCTCCCACGATTTTGGCGTTTGTGTCGATAACTGTTATCTTATGTTCTTCTTGACTTAGTTGTTCTGCTAATGTGCCACCTACGTTGCCACATCCAGCAATAATAATATTCATATTTGTCTCGCGCGCCTTAAAATTTGGGCGCACATGCCTCCTAAAATAAGTATTATTTTCGCCCTATTATTATACAACTTATTAGGTTTTTAGCAATATTTTTGGATGTTTTTGTTTTTCAATATTTTGGGGTGGTTTTTGGCAATTTTACTTGTCATTTTTTAGAAAATATATGTATAATATTATTAGCGTAAAGTAACGGTATAATTTAATAAAGGAGATTTTACTATGTTAAAAGAATTTAAAGAGTTTGCCCTAAAGGGTAACATGATGGACTTGGCAGTTGGTGTGATCATTGGTGCAGCTTTTAAAGATGTTGTTACTTCATTGGTTGATAACGTAATCATGCCATTCGTTGCAATGTTTACAGGAAGCATCAACTTTGATAAGTGGGTAATCCCTGGCACTGCTATTAAGTATGGAACATTTATCTCTGCAGTGATTAACTTTATCATTATGGCATTCATCATCTTCTTGATGGTTAAGGCTATGAACAAGCTTCGCAAAAAAGACGAAGAGGTTACTACAAAGGTATGTCCTCACTGTAAGTCAGAGATCGACATCGAAGCTACTAAGTGTCCAAACTGTACAAGCGATCTTCAGTAAAAAACACGATAATTTCAAAAAATATGACACTTTACCTTTTGTGAGGTTTTTATATAATAAAGGTACAAAGGTTTTCGAAATAAAACCTAACTTCCTCACACAAAAGAAATGCACTTGGTTAACCCCAAGTGCATTTCTTTTTTTATGTTTATTTTTGTTCTTCTTGCTTTGACTCTTCTTTCTTTGGTGGTTCCTCCACACCTTCTGGTCTCCAGCCCGCAATGTCGCTCACATCAAAGTCATATGTAAGTTCTTTGCCGTAGGCTTTTTCATAGGCCTGCTTTTTTAATGCGTAATCTCTGTCTCTCATATAGATGCTGTTTTCTCTGACCGTCTTGTTTGGATCAGGCAACATCACGTCAAGTACGCTTATCTTATATTTGACGTCGACAAAATCTTCTGCCATTTTTTTCTTTGTGTCAATCATTTCCACAAAGCAGCTAATCACTGGAACACCCAGCTTCGATGCATAGTAGAAAGGTCCTCTCTTTGGTGGACGCGGCTTTCTGTAGTTAAACCACATTTCCTGCTCTGGGTAGATTAAGGTAAACTCTTTGTTGGCCATCATTTCTTTTAGCTGCGGCTCGAAGAACTTTGTCATGTAATTTCGATTGTTACTGATTGGAATAATATCCGCATAGTTCATCAGAAATCCTAGCATTCCTTCCATCGCAAGATTAGTCTCTTGGCTTACGATGTTTAGGTGTTTCTTGCCAGCCTTTAGAATCATGTATCTAACGATAGCATTCTCCACCGGACTGAAATGGTTACTTGTAATGATAGCTCCGCCCTTTAGCTTCTTCACCTTTTCAATGCCCTCTATGTGAGTGCTGATGTTAACCATTCTAGATGCCATGTTTGCCATGTATCTAGCCATACGTCTGTTGAAAAGATACTTAGGTGTATGTCTGCGCTTCATTACTCTCTCAAGCAACACATCTCGCTCGTTCGATGTTAGAACCGGATCGTTTATCTCTACTTTGGCGTACCATTCTTCATCCTTAATGGCCTGTTTTATATTTTCAATTACTTTATCTCTTACGTCATCGAGAATTATCATATTGATTCCTCATTTGCGTGGCGTTTGTAGATTTTTTTGTGTAGCTTATAGTCTTACTACGCCCTCTTCTTCTTGGACTTTTTTAAATGTTACATCTTGTCCTGTTATCATAGCGGCACGTGTTACAAGGTTTTCCATGCTAGCCATATCGTGCGCCTTCTGCTCGTCTGTATAGTTGTTCTTTATATCTTGCAAGTCTTCGTAGAATGCTGTCTCTTTTGCATACTTCCAGAAAACATCTCCATACTGAATTCCGTCGAACAACCATGGTTTTGAGAATAAATTATAGTGGATGATAACTATGTCCTCTTTGTCTTCGGCGTCCTCCACCGGCATCACGTCATATCTGTCCGACAAATGTTTGATTTTTCCGTTGCACATCGCGTTCAAGTAATCTTGATCAGGCGCAACTGTGTCAAACTGATACTTGTTTAGCAACTCAAGGAAGTGCTCATCCATCTTCACTTCTCTCATCTTCTTAGCATTCATTAGAAGAATTCCTGAGTTACAATACTCGCCAGGCTTCATGCCCACTGCTTTTTGTGTGTACTCAACCAATGGTGGAATGTGCAAGATTGATGTATCTGTACAAGCGCCCACTAGGTTGTCGCCCAACTCTTCGTTGTATAGCTCTGAGATATCGCCAGGCACTACCACGTCACTGTCGATGTAGATTACTTTGTCGTACTCTGGGAACATCTCTGGAATAAATAGTCTATAGTAAATTGTTAGCGTGAAGTAATCCGCGCGAAGTTTATGTCCGTCAAAGTCGCTTCCGATATCCAACTCTCTTCTCATCTCGCAAAACTCGATCTCGCAATCATCAGTAGCCATGTCTGCAAGGTATCCTTTGTATTTGTCTGTTAAGCCCTCCTGGATGATATGAATTCTGTAGCGATAATCCTTTGATGCGTTATCAATAAGTGACTTGATAGCCACTCCCAAATATGGCGCATAGCCATCGTCAATTGTAAAAAATATTGGTATTAATCTCTTCTCCATTTTTCTAACCTCTTTTATGTGATTATTGTTTTTCTTTTGTGTGATTATATTCTCTAATTTATATTTTCTTGATTGATTTGTACATTGCTCTGTACTCTTTCAAGATGCCGTCGTATTTATATAGTTTCAAGACTTTGTGCATTCTCTTTATGTCCCAAGGCTTAACTGTAATTGTTCTAACCCATGGGAAGAATCTAAAGCCCGTTGTAAAATGTCTAATCACTGTGTCTTTCTTATTCTTCTTTTGCTCATTGTACTTGCGCGGCAAAGTTTTCTTAGCCACCGCTAGCTTATTTAACGCAGTCTGATCTGGCATAAACATTTTTTGATTTCTGCACTTCTCTCTACACTGTTCAAAAAGCCCTGTCTCTTTTACCTTCTTCATATTAAAAAGAAGAACGCCCGAGTTTAGGTAATCTCTTTTTGTGACTTTGTCGCGGAAGAACCAACTGCCGTAGTGATCTAGCACTCCTGCAAACTCGTAATCCTCCACGTCCTCGTCAAAGAGCTCGCTTATATCGCCATCAGCTATCGTGTCGTTGTCGAGATACAAAATCTTATCTGGCATATCTTCAATCTGATCCGCGAACAATCTAAGCATACACATAGGCGTGAACCTTGTATCCAAGTTTGACTTCGGAATGAACTTGTCAAAGTTTGCGCTCACGTCAATCAACTTAACGCTGCTCTCAGGATTTACCTGCTTAATGTAAAAATCCAAAACCTTTATCGTGTCCGCATTTACAGTGTTATATCTTCTGTGCACAGTCTCAAGACTCGCCGTCAAAACAATAATATTTAGTTTTCCCTTGTAATGCTTCACTATGGAAATGATTGAAATGATCAAACCCTTTTCAATATTCTCATCTCCGCAGTAAAGTAGGTTAACTTGCTTTTCCATATTCCCTCTTTGTCTTCGACGAAGTCACTTATTCGTCTTCCGACTTTTTATATATCACATAATCGTATGTGCTTTCTTTACTTCGCTCTAACATAGTCTCATAAATCTCGTCGTGAAGTTTTTTCGCTCTATCCTTCCTCGACAAAGTTTTGTCTGGCCAAAACGGACCATCCACAAACAATGTAACTCTAGGTTTCTTGCGATGCTTTCTCTTTTGATATGTGGTCGTGATACAAAACGCCGGAGCATTCTCATTCACCACAAACTTAAAGCTCGTCTCCGGGAAAGGCCTAATGCTAGTATAGTATGGCCAAAGGTGCGCCTCCGGATATATAGACACGCAGTGCTTCTGCTCAATCCTTGTGTGGATGGCGTTTGTAAAATCCTTCATGTGCTCGAAGTCTGTCGGAATCGTTATGGCACCAAGTGATGTCAAAATCCTTCCAATAACCGGAACTCCTAGATTGGCAGGAGCCGCTATCACGTAAACTCGCTTGCTCTTTGCCACATAAGGAGCCTTGAACACATCTCCTAACATCTGCGTGTGATTGCCGAAGTAAAAATAACCCATTTTCTTGTACGGCTTAATCACTTTCCTGTTCTTAACCTTTATTCCATAGGCTATCGGAAACGCAATTCTAATGCTCACCCACGCAATCCCATAGATAACCCACGAGAAAAATCTGTAAATCGGATTTGTATGAATCCACTTGTAGTTTTCTTTTAGCTTGTAGTCCTGATCCACACTCTCTACAAAGTCATCTTCAAAGGATTTGTAGTATTTAATTTCTGGCTTAAACTCTTTCATATTCTTTTAGTTAGGCTATTTCTCTCATCGCTAATTGGGCGACTTAGACAAATGCCTTTTCTTCTCATAAAAAGAAACTAGATTGCTCTAGTTCCCCCTTTTTCAAACCCGCCCTATTATATCATATAAAAGGCCAAAAAAAAGGGTTGTTTTATAGATTTTTAGTGTTCTACAAAACAACCTTTTTGGTTTACATAATTTATTATTTTAAATATCAAATATTGTTTGTATTATTTTTCTTTTCGTAGTTCACTATAAATATTCCTAAGCAAACTAATACGAGTGCGACAATCACTTGCCATCCCATTACATTTGCCTCTTGCAAAATAATGAATGATAACACCGCTCCAAAGATTGGATTCATAAACTTGCATGTTGCAACCTTTGATACATCATTATATTTAAGCAAAACTCCCCACAATGTGTAAGCTGCTGCTGAGATAAATCCCATATATAAAATAAGCGCCACAGCTTTAACCACAAAAAGTGCATCTCCTACTGGCATATTTATATGTCCGCCAGCTACCATACCTACTATTGTCATTACTAATCCGCCAAAGAAGAATTGATATCCACTGAGCATTACCACACTGGCATCTTTCGAAAACTTCTTTATATATCCCTGAGCCATCGCTCCGGAAAATGCCGCTATAAATATGAATCCTTCGCCGAAGAAGCTCATATCAAAGTCTAACCCTTGTCCTGTTAAGTTTACTACTATTAATCCTGCAAATCCTATTAAACTTCCCACGACCTTTTTTGTCGTTAGTTTTTCTTGTCTGAAGCCAAGCGAGCAAATCAAGATTGTAAAGAATGTTCCTGCGCCTGTTATGATAGATGATTTTACGCCCGTCGTATGTGCGAGCCCCACATAGAAGAACAAATACTGCAAGACCGTCTGGAACAAAGACTGCACAGCAATGTACTTTGGATGGCTAGGCTTTACAAACTCTCTTCGCCTTATGCTTTCCACCGCTATCACCATGATTCCGGCTATTGTAAATCTTATTCCAGCAAAAAGAATCTGGGAAGCTATGTCGTTCCCAGATATTCCAAACATTTTATATCCAATTTTGATGCAACTAAACGCCGATCCCCACAAAAAGCAACAAAACATTGCTATAAGAATCATCACTGGCGTCTTCGATAAAGATTTGTGTTTCATCGTTCTGCCTCGTAACTATTATCTCCCATAATCGAAGAACTTATCGCTCTCCCATTACTGTGGCTGAAACCGCCAATGCATTCGCACCCACATGGCATGCAATACTGCAAGGGCATTTTCTAGCCATTATCTTTAGGTTAGGGAAGGCTTTCTTCACTCTCTCGAGCAAGTCCTTCGAGTCTTCGTCATTCAAAAATGTATCTATGATTCCAATCGAGATTCGCTCAGGTGCATACTCATTGTAAAGTTCTTCTACTTTTTCTTTCACATATGCAACCAGTTTGTTCTTCGCCATGTTTAAGCCTCTAGCCTTTTTCACAGCGTCAATCTTTGCCTCGTGCAAAATCATGATTGGTTTTATATTTGCAAGGTTCGCTACCAAGAACTTTGAAGCGGACACCCTTCCGCCTTCCTTCAAATACTTAAGCGTATCCACCGTCAAAACCATAAACGAGTTTTTGCTCTCGCCCTCTAACTTTTCTTTGATTTCTTTGGCGCTCATGCCTTTTTCGGCATAGGCTTTCGCATCATACACTGCCTCATAAAGCATGCTTGATAGTCTGTAGTTGTTGACCACTTGCACTTTTCCATCAAACTCCTGCGCAAACGCAGCTGCTGTACTGTACGAACTAGACAACGTCAAAGTCATCGGGATGTAGACTATCTCGTCATACCCCTCGTCCAAAATGCTCTGCCACATATCCATTAGATCCTGCGGTGAAGGTTGTGAAGTCTTTACCGGCACTCCATCTGCCATTCCCTGGTAAAGTTCTTTTGTAGACAAGTTTTCTCCTTCAATATATGTTTTATCACCGATTATCACTGGCAATGTCATTAGGAAAATTCCGTCTCTTTTACCTTCCTCAATTGTTATCGAACTATTTGTGTCCGTCATTATTGCTACTTTCAATTTTGCACCTCATGTTTATTATTTATGTCCTTAGACATATCAATTATTAGTATTTTCTATGTTTACAATGATGTTTTTTGCACTTCCATTTCATTGTCGGGTCAGTCGGATCCCAAGTATGCCACTTTTTGATTTTTTCTAATTTTGGTTTTCCTAGTGGCCCCGGATTCTTACTCTTTGTGAGCACTACTCTTGTTCCTACTGGGCATTTGTCGTAGATGAATTTTGCAGCTACGCACTGAAGTCTAATACATCCATGCGACGACGGAGTCCCTAGCTTATTGTATGCCTTCACATCCAATGAATTAGGATCACTGCCCCTCTTATATAGTTCAGTGTGGAACAAAATATCTTCATATATTCTTGCAGACCACTGACTGTAAGTGTTGTAATAAAGCCCTCTAAATCTATACTTTGGCCCGAGCTTGTATGTTCCCGCTGTGTCATATATATTTCCAGCAATCAAATATACATGTACTGGTATTCTATATCCTCTTGCACCGTCTTTGGCGAAGACGGTCATAGTGCTCTTCACAACATTCACTCGAAGTGAGTACTTTGGATTCTTAAGGAATGGCCTTGGGTCTTTAATCTTTTTTCCATTCATGTCGCAAATCCAAGTGTATTTTTTCTTGCGGACTTTCTTTGTCTTGAAATTCTTAAAGAATCCCTTGTAATTACTATAATAAGTTTTTCCCTTGTACTTCATAAACGCGCGCACACAATAAGTGTACTTGTTTCCGTACCTTGCCTTCTTATCGTAAGTAGTTAGTTTTTTAGGTTTGGTAAATGTTTTAATTCTCTTAAGTTTTCCACCGTTCTTCTTTCTATAAAGAACATACCCCTTCGCACCGGAAGTAGCTTTCCACTTAATCTCCAACTTCTTTTTGTTGATTAGTGTGATTGATTTGATCTTTGCCTTCTTCTTCTGAAACTGTCTAACCACCTTCGGTAACTTATTTTTTATAGCCTTAGCGGTTGTTGGCATTGGAGTTGTTGGCGCTTGTGTCGTTTCTACCGCATAAATATTAAACGCACCAAACAATGCAATTACAAGTAACGTTGATAGTAAGTAAACTATAATTCTTTTCATGATTTTTCCTCTCACATTATATCCGCACTGAAGTTATATCAACAATTATAATATTTTTACTCTATTTATTCTAGAGTTTTCCTCTCTTATAAAAATGCGCTGCCACTTTCTTTACAATTATAAAATATGGTGGTTCAAGTCTGCGTTTCACTTTCTTAAGAGCTCCTCTGATTGGAATCTTTTGTGGACAAACTTGCTCGCACTTACCACACTGCTTGCACTGCGAAGCAAATCCCGTCTCTTCCTTCAGCGTCAAAGCCATCACATATTCCGTCTCGCCCGACATAAATCCATCATTGTAACTTGTGTTATAGCATTTGAAACATCCCGGTATATCCACGCCAAATGGACATGGCATACAATAGTTACATCCTGTACAAGGAATGTTCTTCTTGCTGTTTATTGCATCTTTTATTTTCTCGATTGTTGCAAAGTCTTCTTCGGTGAACTCGTATTTGGTATTAGTTTCAGCGCTTTGCTTAGAATCTCCTGAATTCATTTGGGTTTCGCCCGAATTCTTTTGACCATTATTTGCAATTCTTATATTCTCTTCTAGCACATCCATTGAGTCCATTCCTGAAAGCACGCATGTGATAGTATCTTGCGCATACAACCATGAAAGTCCCCACTCAGCCGCAGTCTTGTCACTCTTATCAACTATAGCCTTCGCCTTTTTGTTCAAGCCTTTTGTGAGCTTTCCACCGCGAAGTGGCTCCATAATGAATACTGGAATGCCTCTTTTGGCCGCTTCTTCCACGCCCTGTCTTCCAGCCTGCGCATTCTCGTCCAAATAGTTATACTGCACCAAACAAAACTCCCAATCATACGCATCCAAAATCTTTAGGAATATATCTGTCGATCCGTGGAATGAGAATCCTACTTTTCTAATCTGTCCAGCTGCCTTTTTCTTCTCAAGCCACTCGCCAATCCCCATTTCAAGCAATCTTTTCCAAGTAGTCTCGTCCGGCAACATATGCATCAAATAATTATCCACATAATCCGTCTGAAGTCTTCTCAATTCCTCGTCAAAGAATTTGTCGAAGTCCTCTGGTTTCCTAACCAAGTAAACAGGAAGCTTAGTAGCAATCTGAACTTTCTCGCGGATACCATTCTTTGCGAGAATCTTTCCAAGCTGCTCTTCCTTTCCCTTATAAACATACGCAGTATCGTAGTAGTTTATACCCGACTCATATGCTTTCATTACTAGCTTTTCCGCCTCAGCATCATTGCTAGGCAATCTCATACATCCATATCCTAAGATGGAATAACCGTTTCTATAAATCATTATTTATCAAAAAACTCCTCTAATTTATCTAAGTAGTCTGGTGCTTCATCATACACGCAGTGACTGTA
>CADBBS010000029.1 GCA_902793045.1 uncultured Lachnospiraceae bacterium | reverse complement strand
CTTGCGAAGAGACCTGAAAACAAAGGCAAAACAATAGTGGCGTTGCTACCAGATAGTGGCGATAGATATTACTCAACAGCATTATTTACAGAAGAATAATAAATATAAAAAAGAGAGGCTTTTACACCTCTCTTTTTTAATGTTTTTAGTATGTTTTTTCATTGTAGAAACCTATTTTTTTTATTATACTTTTATTGAGGTGACAAAGATGAATTTTGATGGATTTATTAATGAAATAAAAAAGAATGATTGGAATATATATGGTGTAGAAGTGTATGAAGATGAAAAACTTACACACGAGTGGGGTGATACTAAGGAGACTCCTCACATCATTTTTTCATGTACGAAGACATTTCTATCTGTAGCGGTTGGTATTGCTTGGGATAGAGGTTTATTTGACATTGATAAAAATATTTTTGAATACATTCCAGAAGATGTTTACAAAAAATATGATCCAAAGATTATTGATGATTTAAGTAAGATCTCAATTCGAAGACTTCTTACGATGTCTGTTCCTGGTTATCCTTTTAGACCAGAAGGAGATAGTTACTTGGATTTTATTTTTAATTTGCCAATAGAAGATCCAGACAAAAATGAGTTTTATTACTGTAATATATGTCCTACCTTTGTCAGCGTCGCTTTGACATATGCGATAGGCGAGGACTTGTATGAGTTTATAGATAGAGAAATTATAAAACCATTAGGCATACATGTTGAGAAATACTTTAGAATGCCGGAAGGATATTTCTACGGTGCATCACAGATGGTTATGACGCTTCACGACATTAGTAAGCTTGGGCTTCTTTTGTACAACAAAGGTGTTTGGAACGGAAAGAGAATAGTATCAGAAGAGTATATTGATATGGCCACATCTGTTCAAATTGAAAATGATAGATATGGTTACGGATTTTATATTTGGAAATATAAGGACGGATTTTATATAAGCGGTAAATGGGGTCAGCACTGTTTAATACTTCGAGATGAAAAACTGATGGTAACTTACACTGGATTTGTACCAGACCAAGCTGAAGATGTAGAAAACGCCATGATTAAATACATTTTGGAAGAGTAATGGTTTTATGCTAAACTGTTTATATATGGAGAACGGAAAAAGATAGAAGGGAGAAAAATATGAAAAAAATAATTAGTTTATTATTAGTTGTCACGCTTGTTGCATCATGCGGGTTGTTAGTTGGATGCGGCAAAAAAGAAACAAAAAAAGATCCAGAGAAACAAGCAAAGGAATTAGCTACTGAAGTTGCTAAGAATGTAGAGGATCTTTCAAAAGCTGTAGAGACAGAGGTACAAAAAGCTTCAAAAGAATGGAGCAGCGGTGAAAAGGCAATAGAAGATGCCTCAAAGGCATTTAGTAAAAAAGCGCCTAAGAAACCAACAGTCCATGGTAGTGGTATCCCTGGAGTATGGGGATATAATCAAAAGGAGTATAAGATTCCTGCTCAGTATACATTTAAGAAAGATGGTACAGGTGAATACAATTTAGCTGGCCAGATTCAAAAGCTAACATGGAAAACTAAAGGTAATCAAATTACTATTACTTTCAAGGGCGAACCTGATATGAATCAGAAGTATAAACTTAAAGGTGATGTTTTAACACTATATGATATTACTGATTCACCTGTTGTTTATTACAGAGTTGGATAATATCACAATTATTAAAGAGAGTTTCCGTTGTGGAAACTCTCTTTTTTTAATATACTTATATTAGCGAATGTACGGAAAGGTTAAATGAAGATGGACGATAGACTTAAGAAACAATTGGAGTTTTCTCTAGAGATAGATAAAGAGAAAGAAGTGTTTCGTCATACACATTTGTCGGGCGAGGGCAGGAATGAAAACGATGCTGAACACTCCTGGCATATGGCTATTATGGCATATCTTCTAAAAGAGTATTCTAACGAAGATATAGATATAGCAAAAGTAATGATTATGTGCTTGATTCATGACATTGTGGAGATAGATGCAGGTGATACTTACGCATATGACGATGAAGGCTTAAAGACTCAGAAAGAAAGAGAAGATAAAGCGAAAGAGAGAATCTATTCACTTTTGCCGAAGGATCAAAAGGAAGAGCTAATTGCTATCTTTGACGAGTTCGAGGCATACGAGACGCCTGAGTCAAAGTTCGCACACACTATGGATAATCTTCAGCCACTCATTTTAAATAACAGCAATGAGGGTATGGATTGGAAAATAGATGGAACTGATGCGGACCACGTGTTTGCTCGTCAAAGAAAGAATGTACTTGGTTCAGAAATACTTTGGGAGATTACAGAAAAGATTCTCAATGAAAATGTTGAAAAAGGTAATTTAAGTTTTAAGGAGGACAAATAAATGACAAAGGTTAATGATAGAAAAGTTGCAATTATAGGATGTGGATTTGTAGGGTCTGCTTCAGCGTTTGCTTTGCTTGAGAGTGGATTGTTCTCCGAAATTGTCTTGATTGATGCTAACCAAGAAAAGGCAGAGGGAGAAGCGCTCGATATAGCTCATGGAGCGCCTTTTGCTAGACCTACTAAAATATATGCAGGTGAATACAAAGATATAGCAGATGCTTCTATAGTAATTGTAACGGCTGGTGCTGGACAAAAGCCTGGTGAGACTAGACTTGATTTGGTTAAAAAGAATGTTGGAATATTTAAGTCAGTTATTCCGTCTATTACAGAGCACAACAAAGATGGAATACTATTGATTGTGGCAAACCCGGTTGATGTATTAACTTATGCCGCTGCAAAGATAAGTGGTTTTCCAGAGAATAGAGTCTTTGGCTCGGGCACAGTTTTAGATACTGCTAGATTTAAATATTTGTTAGGCGAGCATTTGGAAGTAGACAGTAGAGCTGTTCATGCATTTATTATAGGAGAGCATGGAGACAGTGAGATTGCTGCTTGGAGCAGTGCCAATGTATCGGGTATTCCAGTAAATGACTTCTGCGAGATGCGTGGACACTTTGAACATGCCAAGGCAATGGAGCGAATAGCCGAAGAAGTTAAAAATAGTGCTTATGAGATTATTGAAAAGAAAGGCGCTACATACTATGGAATTGCAATGTCTGTAAAGCGTATTTGCGAGGCTATAGTGAGAGATGAGAAATCAATTCTTCCAATCTCAAGCATTCAGCATAATAATTACGGAATAAGTGATGTAGCGCTAAGCATGCCTGCTATTGTGGGTAGAGACGGAGTGGAATGTACAGTTCCATATGAACTTTCTAAGAAGGAAGTGGAGGCTTTGCAAGAGTCTGCTAAAACACTAAAAGAAGTGATTGATGACGCACTATAAGATGAATGCAAATGGGCTGATTACTATAAAGTAATCAGTCCTTTTTTAGTGATAAAGTACTTAATATATGTTAGAATATGTAAAGTGAATTTTTGAAAGGCAAGCGTATGTTAGAACTAAAAAATGTGTCATTCGAAGTGAATGATGAACTAGGCGAAAAAGAAATAATTAAGGACATAAGTCTTACTATCCCTGATAACAAAATGATTGTTATTACGGGTCCGAATGGTGGAGGTAAGTCTACTTTGGCGCGCTTGATTGCGGGCATTGAGAAACCTACATCAGGAAAGATTCTTTTGGATGGTGAGGATATTACTGATATGTCTATTACTGATAGAGCAAACAAGGGAATTGGATTTGCGCTTCAGCAACCAGTCCGCTTCAAAGGTATCCAAGTTTTTGATTTAATTAAACTTGCTACTGGAAAGCAGATCTCCCTAGATTCAGCTTGCAAGTATTTGTCAGCTGTTGGACTTTGCGCTAGAGATTATATCAACAGAGAAGTAAATGCTAGTCTATCAGGTGGAGAGTTAAAGAGAATTGAGATAGCAACTGTTCTTGCAAAGAAGAGCGAGTTATCTGTCTTTGACGAGCCCGAGGCTGGAATAGATCTTTGGAGCTTTAACAGTTTGATTAAAGTTTTTGAAAAGATGAGAAGAGATATTAAGGATAGCTCAATTGTTATTATTTCTCACCAGGAGAGAATTTTAAATATTGCTGATGAGATTATTGTGTTGGCGGATGGAAAACTTGTGGACAGAGGAAGCAAGGATGAGATTATGCCAACTCTTATAGGAGCAAATGCTCCAGCTAAACAGTGTAATAAAGCAGACCCAGAGAAAGGAGATGAGTAGTATGGCAGATATTAAGTTAGATGAAATACAAAAAAGACTCCTTACTGAGGTAGCTGATCTTCACAGTGTGCCAGAGGGTGCGTACAATATTCGCTCGAACTCTAAGGCTATCGCTAGACAGTCTAGTGCAAATATAGAGATCGTCCCTAAAGATGACAAAGACGGAATCGATATAAAGATTAAGGCTGGAACAAAGAATGAGAGTGTTCATATTCCAGTTGTTATGAATGAAAGTGGAATCAAGGAAAAGGTATACAATGATTTCTATGTGGGCGACGACTGCGACGTGGTGATTGTAGCCGGGTGTGGAATTGATAACTGTGGACCAAAGGATTCGGAGCATGATGGAATTCACAGATTCTTTGTCGGAAAGAATTCTAAAGTTAAGTACGTTGAAAAGCATTACGGCTCAGGAGATGGAGAAGGAAAGAGAATTCTAAATCCTGTAACCGAAGTTTACGCAGAAGAGAACAGTACTATCGAAATGGAGATGGTACAGATTAAGGGTGTCGATGACACTGATAGAAAAACCGTGGCTGAATTGGCTGAGGGTGCAAAGATGATTGTTCGTGAGCGTCTTATGACACACGGCAAACAAAATGCGCTAAGTGGCTACGATGTCAAACTAAACGGCGATGATTCCAGTGCAGATATTGTGTCTAGATCTGTGGCTAGAGACGAGTCATTCCAGAAGCTAGACCTTAGAATAGACGGAAACGGCAAATGTAGTGGACACACTGAGTGCGATTCCATTATAATGGATAAAGCAAGAGTTTTGGCTGTGCCAGCGCTTGAAGCTAACAATGTGGATGCTATGTTAGTGCACGAGGCAGCTATCGGAAAAATTGCTGGCGACCAATTGATTAAGTTGATGACTTTAGGTCTTACAGAACAAGAGGCTGAAGAGCAGATTATAAACGGATTCTTAAAATAGGAGATAATATGAGTTACGCAGATCAAGTTTTTGTCGACATGTGCAAAGACATTCTAAAGAATGGAACAGATACTAAAGGTGAGAAGGTTCGTCCTAAATGGGAGGATGGTTCTTCTGCATATACAATTAAGAAATTTGGCGTAGTTAATCGCTACGACTTAAGAAAAGAATTTCCAGCACTTACTCTACGTAAGACTGGTTTCAAGAGTTGTGTAGATGAAGTTCTCTGGATTTGGCAGAAGAAATCTAATAATGTAAACGAGCTTAGTTCTCATATCTGGGATGCGTGGGCTGATGAAGATGGAAGTATCGGAAAAGCTTACGGTTACCAGATGAGCGTTAAGCACAAATATAAAGAGGGCGATATGGATCAAGTAGACCGCGTTCTTTACGATTTGAAGAACAATCCATACAGCCGTCGAATTATGACTAACATCTATGTGCATCAGGATTTAAATGAAATGAATCTTTATCCATGTGCATACAGTATGACTTTTAACGTTAACAAAAACGAAGAGACTGGAAAGTTAGTTTTGAATGGTATTTTAAACCAGCGTTCACAAGACGTGCTTGCAGCCAATAACTGGAACGTTTGCCAGTACGCAGCGCTTATTCATATGTTGGCGCAGGTTAACGATATGGAAGTGGGAGAGTTTGTTCACGTGATAGCAGATGCTCATATTTATGACAAGCACGTTCCACTAATTGAAGAGTTAATTACTAGAGAACAGCATCCGGCACCAAAACTTTGGATTAACCCAGAGATTAAAGACTTTTATGATTTCACACCGGATGATTTAAAATTAATTGATTATGAAACTGGACCACAGATTAAATTCCCTGTGGCAGTATAGGAGAGAAAATGAATTTAATTGTAGCAGTTGATAAAAATTGGGGCATCGGCAAAGACAACGACTTGCTTATTTCTATTCCAGAAGATATGGAATACTTCAAGGAAAAGACTATGGGCAAAGTTGTCATTATGGGAAAGAATACTTTAGAGAGTTTCCCTGGAGCTAAGCCACTTAAAAATAGAACAAATATTGTGTTAGCACTTGAGACAGATTACTTAGTGGAAGGTGCTACAGTAGTTTACACTATGGATGACTTCCTAAAAGAAGCAGCTAAATATCCAAGTGAAGATGTATTTGTAATAGGCGGTGGAAGTATTTATCGTCAGATGCTTGAGCATTGCGATACTTGCTACATTACTTATATTGATCATTCCTTTGACGCGGACACATTTATTCCAGATCTTGATGAGATGGACGAATGGTATATTGCTGATGAGAGTGAAAAGTATAACTACGAAGGAATGGATTATACTTTTAGAACTTATAAAAGAAAATAATTCTAATCTAATTTTAATGTTTCAGATTGATAATAGAAGACATCAAATGACGCGGAGGATATTATGAGAATTCTATTTGCTGAAGACGAAGAAGATTTAAATACAATAGTAAAGACTAAATTGGAATCAGACGGGTATGTTGTTGATACTTGTTTTGATGGTGAGGAAGCGATTGACTGCTTTGATATGGCAGAATATGATGTTGTGGTTTTAGACATTATGATGCCAGTGAAAGACGGTTACGCTGTATTAGAGCACATCAGAAACAAGGGTAGCAGAGTACCTGTTTTATTTTTGACTGCAAGAGACTCGATAGATGACAGGGTTCAAGGTTTAGACAGCGGAGCTAATGACTATTTGGTTAAACCTTTTTCTTTGGATGAGTTGTCTGCTAGAGTGCGTGCGCTCACCCGTAATGCATTTGGCGAGACAAAGAATGTGATAGGTATTGCAGATTTGGAGATGGATCTTTCATCACACAAAGTAACAAGAGGCGATAAAGAGATAGACCTCTCCGCCAAAGAATACCAACTTCTTGAGTACTTGCTTCATAATAAAGATATTGTTATCTCAAGAGAAAAGATTGAGAACCATATTTGGAATTATGATTATGAGGGTGGAACTAACGTGGTAGATGTATATGTTAGTTACCTTCGTAAAAAAATAGATGGAGACAGTGATGTTAAACTAATTCACACAGTTCGTGGAAGTGGATATGTTATTAAAGAAGGAAAGTAATGAAGAGAAGGAAACGCTCAGTAAAATTTAATATTACATTGACCTTTTCAATAGCAATGATAATCGTTGCTGTTTTGACATTTCTACTTATAAGAGTAGTATCTCAAAATGTATTAGAGGCAAACACTAGCCAGTACCTTATGGGTGCTGTGGAATCTAATGCCGATAAAGTGAAATTTGCTAAAAAGAAAAACAAAAAGTTAAACAAGATTACAAAAGATATTGCTGTTAAATATAAAAAAGGATATCTTATAATAGATAGATATTTCCTAGAGGAAATGAAGGATGTTCAAATCGGTCTATATGACAAAGATGGAAACATTTTATATGGAAAGAATCCTTTGACGAAGGATAAAGAGATAGATTTTGTTCCATCTTTTTCGGTGTCTAGAGTTTATAAACAGAATATTAATAAGACACCATATTACATTTATGACAGAAAACTAGTTGGCAAAAACTTAAATGGCGTTTGGATGAGAGGTATGGTTCCACTTACAAATGAGATGAACCAACTTGCTAGCATTACAAAAGTGGCTGCCATGTTTTTACCTATTATAGTTATTTTGGCAGTAGTGTTCGGACTCCTTATTTCTGTGAAGTTGCTAAAGCCTGTTAATAAGATGGAAGAAGCGGCATCTAGCATTTCTCAAGGTTCAGATCTTAAGAAGAGAATTGACATAGGAAATGGATCTGGAGAGATTTATGATTTGGCGGATGATTTCAATGAGATGATTTCAAGACTGGATGATTCCTTTGAAGCGGAAAAGAGATTTATCTCGGATGCTTCGCATGAGCTAAGAACACCTATGTCAGTTATAATGGCTCAGACTGAACTAACATTGGAAAAAGACAGAACAAATGAAGAGTACAAGTCTGCTATAGAAGTAATCAACAGACAGGGCGGCAGAATGAATACTCTTATTGACACACTACTTGATTACACAAGATTAGAGCAGCGCGCCGATGAGTATCAGATGATGCCAATAGATTTATCAGAATTAGTTTCATCTTTGTGTGAAGATATGAAGCTAATCAAGTTAAAAGATATTACATTAGAGTATGATGTAGACCCAGGTATCACTATCAGTGGACACCAAGTTCTTCTAACTCGTATGCTTCAAAACTTGATAGACAATGCATACAAGTATGGAAACGATGGTGGAAACATTTGGGTTTCACTTAAAGACAATAAAGACAATGTTATTTTATCTGTTAAGGATAACGGAATCGGCATCAGTGAATCGGGCGTTGATAAAATCTTTGACAGATTCTATAGAGAAGATACATCTAGAACTCACAAGAAAAGAATGGCATATGGCTATGGTCTAGGTTTGTCTATGGTTAAAAAGATAGTAGAAATGCATAATGCTAACATTAGAGTTATTAGCGAGGAAGGACAAGGATCTGAATTTAAAATTTATTTTAAAAAATAATTATTTCTAATGTTATTCTAATGTTTAGTTTTTAATATATAACCATAATCGTTGGTAAAACGAAAAAAATATATACATAAAAAGGAGAAAGAAAATGAAAAAACTAATGAAATGTATTATGGTGGCATTTTGTTTGGCAGTAGCGGTAGCATTTGCCGCAGGCGTTCAAACAACAAATGTACAGGCTAAGAAGAAGGTGACCTATAAGCTTAAGAAGGGCACACTTACTATTAAAGGTAAGGGTAACATGCCTAAGAAGATTAAGGTTAAGAAAAGCAAGGTAAAGAAGATTGTTATCAAGAAGGGTGTTAAGAATATCTCAAACAATGCTTTCAAGAACTTCAAGAAAGTAACTAAGGTTACAATTCCAAAGACAGTTAAGAAGATTGGTGTTGACGCTTTTTATGGTACAGCTATTAAGAAACTGACAATTCCAACTAAAGCAACAAAAATTGGTGAGGGTTTTGTTGATAAGTGTAAGAAACTCGATTTTTTAACACTTCCAGGTAGCTTTAGCGTTGTTGATAAAAAGGGTAAACCTATTAGATATAATTATTATTCTCTTGGAACAAATCTAGATACAGTTACATTTAACACTAATCTAGATTACAACGTAGCTGGTTATTTTAAAACTTATAACTTTGTAACTTCAACTAGTGATCCTAATTTCAAATCATTTGATGGTGTTATTTATACAAAAGATGGCTCCGGAATTGTTAGAGTTCCATCGGGAAGAGATACTATTGCATTGAGAGAAGGATGTACAGTGTTTAATGTATCTTCTGTTATTTACACTAATGGTAATGGATTTGTATGCAAAGACTTAGTTAGAGTGACACTTCCAACTTCTTTGGCAAAGGTAAATGATGAGGCATATCCTGATAAGAATAAGACTTCAAGTAGAAAGTTAGATATCATAACGGATAAGACAAATCTTGAGATCCCTCAAATTGTTGTATTGAAAAATGTATTTGAAATGACCGCTGAAACACTTGCTAAAAAATTCCCTACTCGCATTAATAACGATTCAGGATTCTGTGTAGGTGATGGTAAGTACTTGATAATAGGTGATGGTCAAGCAGAAAGTAAAATTCCTGCAGGAATAACAACAGTTTGCGACAGAGCTTATAGTGGAGTAGCGGTTAACAAAGCGGTATTGCCTTCATCTGTTGAGACTATCGACAATAACGCATTTGCTTATACTACATTATCAGAAATTAACTTAGAAAATGTTAAGAATATAGGAAAATACGCATTTGCCGGTACACAACTTGCAAAGGTAGAGTTGCCAGCTGCTATCACATCTATTCCTGACTACACATTTTATGATTGTAATGATTTGAAGGAAGTAGTAATAAATGGCGAATTAAAAACTGTGGGAGCAAGCGCATTTAGAAATACTTACATCAATTTAGGTGACTTTTTAACTTCAAATACTAAATTAGAGACTGTTGGTAAAGCTGCATTCCAAAATGTACCATGGTCTAATATTACTATTCCGGCAAACATTAAAACTGTAGGAGCAAACGCTTTTGCTGAAAGTAATAATACAAAATTTGTCCTAATCAAAGGAAGTACAGCAGGATTTGATATGAAAGCATTTGGCGTAAAAAATAATGTTACATATCAGTTTGAACAGGGTATGTCACAAGCTTGGGTTACACCTGATATAGATTCTTACACTACTAAGAAAGCATTAAAGATCTCACTTGGCTGGGATAAGGTATCAGAAGTAAACGGATATGAAATCTGGGTTGCTAAAGATATAAACCTTAAGAAAGGTGTTAAGAAGTATACTGCTAAGTACAATGAGAAGAGTAAGAATATCTCAATTACAAAGAAGAAAGCCAAAGGACTTAAGTATGTAGGAATTAGAGCATACAAGACAGTCGACGGCAAAAAAGTATACAGTAAATGGAACATCAATAAACTATAAGACTTAATTAAAGTTTAGGGTATACATTAAGGTGTATACCCTAAATAAACTAAATGGAGGTGATTAAAATGAAAAAGTTCATACAGAATAAAAAAATAATGATTACCTTCATTAGTTGTTTGGTTGTTATCGTTTTAGTGTTCATCGGAATTACTGCGATGCGAATGGTTGCTAAAAACAGTTCTATAGGAGTAGAGGCAGCTAAAAAGTTTGCATACATAGATGCAGGGGTGAAAGAGAAAAACGTAAACGACGTAGATGTTGATTTTGAGTATAAGGATTCTACATATGTATATTGTGTAGATTTTGATACAGACAAAAAAGATTATCACTACTATGTGAACGCATCAAACGGAATCATTTTAGAAAAGAAGATTGTGAAGAAGAAAAAGTCTGGTTCTAGTAAAGAGGACAAGAAGAAATCTAAAAAGAAGAAAAGAAAAAGATCTGGTAACCAGAGTGATTCTTCAGAAAAATATTCTAGTGGTGGAAAGAAGATTCAAGAAACTACTAAGAAAGTTAAATCTAAAAAAGATGACGAAGATGATGCTGATGTAGTTATTGGAATGGACAGAGCGAAGAGTATTGCGGTTAGTTCGGCAGGTGTGAGTATGAGTGATGCTGTTTTCACATTGGCGGTGCTAGATGGTGATACTTATAATCTTCAGTTTTATGTTGGGAATACAGAATACAATTATTCTATAGATGCATTTACCGGATCAGTGGATAGCGCATATTCTAACGACTATGAAGGTAGTGATGCAGAATAAAAAAACGAGGTGTTTATACACCTCGTTTTTTACATATATCATTTAAACAACATTTGTCGCAGTAAGGAGTAGTACGCGCCGTACAGACATCCCTTCCGTGAAGAACTAGCCTGTGACAAAAGTCGCTTCCTTCCTCAGGTGGAATAATCTTCCAAAGTTCCATCTCCACTTTCTTTGGATCCTTGATTCCATTAACAAGTCCAAATCTATTTACCAATCTAATACAGTGTGTGTCAGTAACGATAGCAGGACCGCCAAACACGTCTCCAATAATAAGGTTAGCAGACTTTCTACCAACTCCAGGAAGCTTAAGCAAGTCTTTCATATTGTCTGGCACTTTATAATCAAAGTCATCTCTTAACATCTGCATACATGCCTTAATATCTCTAGCCTTGCTTTTTCCAAGTCCGCACGGTCTTACAATCTCTTCAATTTTTTCTACAGGCGCATCAGCTATAGCATCAATATCTGGATATTTCTCATAAAGCTTAGGAACAATCTTATTTACACGATCATCCGTACACTGCGCCGCTAAACGAACAGATATAAGCAACTTCCAGGCAATGGAAATATCTAACGTACATGCCGCATTTGGGTATTCATCTTTTAATCTTTGA
>CADBBS010000028.1 GCA_902793045.1 uncultured Lachnospiraceae bacterium | reverse complement strand
ATCAATTAACTCTTATAATCATTTAATTATTTTTTCTTAGATTTCTTAACTCCACTCCAAGCACCGAAGCCAGCTGTATTCCAAGCTCTTGCTCTTACGTATACAGTCTTCTTACCTTTAAGCTTCTTAGACTTGATAGTTGCTGTAAGCTTAGTAATCATCTTCTTAACTAACGCTTTCTTATTCTTCTTAGCGTTCTTCTTAGTCTTGTAAACTGCTACCTGATACTTAGTAGCACCAGCAACCTTCTTTAGAGTTACTTTAATCTTCTTAGCTGATTTCTTCTTAACAGCTTTCTTAACTGTAGCCTTACCAGGTTTTACAACTACTGGAGCCTTTGTAGTAACAGGAGTTACTGTTGGCTTCTGAGTAGGAGCCTGTGTAGGAGCTTCTGTTGTAGGGTCTGCTCCCTTCTTAACTTCTACTGTCATTTCCTGACCAGTTGTCTTCTGAGAACCAAGAGCTGCTACAACCTTAATTGTATGTTTACCATCTGCAAGGATACCAGTTGTGAATGATCTCTCATTACCATTAACTACTCCAACCTTATTTCCATCTACATAGATTTCAAATGTACCTGGGTTGCTAACTGTACCATATACTTCGCCTTCTACCTGTTCCCAAGTTACAGCTACCTGACCATTGCTCTGTGGTGTAGCAGTCATATCTTTGACTTCAGGTGTCTGAGTAATAGGATCATCAAATTCTACTGATGAAATGTTAACAACTGTAGTTGGTTTTAGAGTATCAAGATTAAACTGTACATTATCAGCACCAGTATTTGAGTAAGGTTGTGAAAGTGATGGAATTACATAAGTATATTCTCCCTGATAAATAGGAATAATGTAATCTTTATTGTCTATAGTTACAAGGATTCCTGTATCATTACCGTTCTCATCTTTACCGAAGCAATCTTCTGAACTCTTAATCTTAATTTTTGCACAATAGTTTTGACCTTGGTTAAGCTTTCCTTTTAGATAGTTATTAAGGATAGCTCTCATTGATCTAGCGCCAAACCATCCAGATGTACTATAAGCATAAATTGTAGTATCGCCCATAGCTGTTGGTGTATCAACGCTATTTGCATAGAACATTTTGCCCCATGACTCTGTTTCTGCATTAAAGTTAGCGAATAGAGTCCAAGCGCCTACCTTAGTAGCTGCGTTATTTGGAACTTCATTCCATGTAGGATCATCTTCGTTCTTAATGAACTCGATTCTCTTAATCTTTAGAGTAGCGTTCTTTGTGAACATATCTAATACAAGTCTTAGATCATCACTATTCTTCTGGTATACAAATTCTTCTGTTTCAAGAACATAATCCTCACCATCTGGTAACTCTTCGAATTCATATTCCTTAGTTTGATCTACAACAAGTTTAATAGCATTTCTGCCTTCGTCTTCGGCACCAGTACCATCTTTGTCTTTCTGCTCTTTAGTTCTGTCTGCGTTAATTACAACTCTAACTTTATATTTGTTAGCTTCGTTCATGTTTGCTGCTGCTAATCCAGGGAAGTCAACAATACTAGCTGGGTTGTTTGTTACATACCAACCAGATGTAGATCTAGTCTTAATTGTTACTTCAGAGTAATCTGTTGTAGATGGGTCTACATCTTTATCAAATTTGTATGATGTTTTACCCCATGAACCTTCTTGAACAGTTTCACCCATTCTAGCGTATAGTTCCATACCAGTATTTCCAACTGCTGTATATCTTCTATTTGGAATTGGCTCCCAACCATCATTAACTGGTTCAAATGTTAAGCTTTCGAAATTCAAAATAGTGTCAGGCTCAACCTGATCTAGGTTGATAACAACATCATTTGGTTTCTCTGGCTTCTGAGCCTCAAATGTAAATGGATCTAGTGTTATAGTCTTGTTTGTTGCTTTTTCAAGTGGGAATGTAAGGTTAGTATTATCAACACTTAACAATACTGTCTTAGGATCACCTGAATCATCAATGCCTGTAGCTTTACTTGATGAATAAGTAAGTACTGGCTTATATGTACGGCCTACTTCTAGACCAGCATCTTCTAGATAATTTGGTAGCATAGCCAATGTAGCCCAAGCGTTGTGCCATCCTGATGATGAACGAACCTTAATCTGTGTATCAGCCATACTTGTTGCAGGTTGTAATGTCTTATATGACAAAGCACCCCACTGTCCTTCTTCAACTGTTGCACCAGTACGAGCAAATAGCTGCCACTTACCAGTGTTTATTGTCGCTTCGTTAGGAACTTTAGTCCAATCTTTATCTACTGCTTCAAAACTTACTTCTGTAAATGTAAGTTCTGTATCTTTTTCTACGCAGTCTAATTCAAAGTCAACATCAGGCTTAGCTGAGTTGTATTTGAAAGCCTGTTCTGGATCAGTTACTGTAAATACATTTTCTTCTCCAGGTTCAGCTGTTAGTGGGAATTCATATGTCTTTCCACTGATAACAACCATAACTGTCTGCATCTTACCGTGCTCATCTTCAGTAGTCTTCTTGTTTGATATCACCTTAATAGTAGGCATATATTTATCACCTGAAGCAAGACCAGGCTGTCCATCAACTACTGCAGTCTCACAGTAATTCTTTAATGAAGCTGATACAGACCAAGCATTGTGGAATCCAGAAGTACTTGTTACTTTAATAGTAGTGTCATCAAGATCTGATCCACCATTGTTCTTATACTTCATTCTTCCATATAATGTGTATTTAGGGCTGAACATAGCATTAAGTGTAAATGCTCCAGCCTTAACAAATACTGGTGTTTTATCTGGATCAGTATTTGTAACTGGTGTCCATCCGTCGTCATTCAAATTAAATTCTACTGCACTAATAGTAATCTCAGTATTTTTAGGGAACATTCCATAGTAGAATGTTACATCTAAATCTTCAGCAAATGCATTGTGATCGAAAGTAGCTACAGTAATAGTCTGCGCATTGTCAGAACCAGTAACAGCTTTTCTGTATTCCTGACCTTCGATATTAGCAATAAGTGTACCACTGTTCTGTACCTTAATAGTAACATCACAGTTATATCTCTTATCTGCTTCCATCTTGTTTTCTGAATAGTCTTTTAGCTTAGCGCCTAGACCATATTCAACGTCGTTCCAGTCTCCGTTTGGGCTGTTAGTTAATGTAGCTGTAGTGTCACCCAAAGCACTTCCTGTTGAAGTGTATTCCATAGTAGCATATGAGCACCATTCAGCGTTACCATTGTATAGCTGCCATGCACCAACGTTTGTCCATCTGTCAGTTGGTAGTGTCTGACCAGCGTCAACTTTAGCTGGAGTGAATGCCATACATGTAACAACCATAGCGATTGAACATACTATAGAAACAACTCTCTTTAAAAGTTTTTCCATTTTCGTTTTCCTCCTCTTTCTTCGAAATAACTTTTACATTAAGGGCATTTCTTAAAACGCGCCTAGTATCATAATTATAACAGTATTTCATTTTTTATCAAGCAAATTGTGGTAAAAAACGAAGGAATAAATAAAAAAATACGACTACCTAAAATGAGCCCAAAAAAACAATAAAAAAGCGACTACTAGGAACAATTCCTGTAGTCGCTCTACTTTTATTTACTTCTTAGTCTTACCCTTCTTTATAGCACTCCACTTACCAAATACTTTGATGCCGTTTGCATCTAATACATAAGCTCTAGCTCTAACATAAAGCTTCTTCTTTTTCTTTAACTTCTTAGACTTAAGAGTAACTTTAAGTTTCTTAGTATACTTCTTAACTAAAGCTTTCTTGTTCTTCTTAGCTTTCTTCTTGCTCTTGTAAACTGCTACTTGGTAACCTTTAGCTCCCTTAACCTTCTTAAGTTTAACTTTAAGTTTCTTTGCAGATCTCTTCTTCTTGTATACTTTCTTGATCTTAGCTTTGCCAGGAGCCTTAACTGTTGTAGTTTCTCCCTGTGCAGTTGTAACATCACTTGGCTGTTGTGAAGAAGTTTCTGCTGTTGGCGCCTCAGTAGGAGCCTCTGTAGTAGGCTGTGTTGGAGCCTGTGTGGTAGGTTCCGCTGTAGTTGTTGGGGCTGTTGGATCAGTTATCTCAACACTACTGAATGAAACCTTTGAACCCTTAAGCAATTGGTCAAAGTCAAATGCCAAGTGCTTGCTAGTTCCTGTATATGTGAATTCTTTTTCAAATGTCTGCACTCCTGTAGCTGGATTAGCAACATTGAAATCATAATCCTTGTTGTCTACAGTCATTCTCAATTGCTTATTGTATGGTGGGTTCTTGTCCGCTGGTGCTACGCCTGACTCGTCAATATTCATCTTAACAGTTACCTTATATGTTCTTCCAACTGTCAAAGAATCTAGATAGTTGCTTAATGTAGCTCTAACTGATCTAGCACCGAACCAACCTGACACGCTCTTCAAAGTCATCTTCATGCTTGATAGATTAGCCGGATCACCAGTCACTTCGTATCTCATAGCACCGTACTTATCTTGAGCGGCATCTGTTATTGCATATAACGTCCAAGGTGTGCCTTCAGGTTTGAAAGCTGTACCATTTGGAACATCTTGTGATTCATCGTCTGGTCCTACAAACTCAATTTTTGTAATGTTCAAAATTGCTTTTGGCGAAACCTTATCTAATTCGAACTCAACATCATTTGTCTTTGTGTTGTCATATGTCATCTTGTTTCCACAAAGTTGAAGTAAGTCGTATGTCTTTGTTCCCTTTTGAATATCGAAATCAAATGCCTGGTCGTTAGCTAGCAATCTTACTTTACCATAGTTTGTAACAGAACTATCTAAACCAGATGCATTCATTGTAACCTTAATTTGATAGTCATCGGCGTTAGCAATAGGTCTATTCTTTGTATCCTTTGCCGTAGCCAAGTAATTTGGAAGCATAGCCAAAGCAGCCATTGCGCCAAAGTCACCTGAAACTCTTCTTGCCTTGATATCAATTGCACCTAATCCTGTTCCGCCAGTGTGGTTTTTGTATGCAAGTTTACTCCAGTGAGTTTCATTCCACCAGCCAAACAATGTCCAATCGCCTACCTGTGTATCTTTCTTGTTTGGAACATTTGTCCAACCTTTATTATCGTAATTATTAAACTGAATATCTTTAACTGTAAGTTCAGTTCCTTGTACTAAACCATCAAGTTCAAACATGATTTGTTCGTGGCGATCTGTACCTGTACCTACTGAATATCCATCACTGTGGATATTTAGAGTGTTATCGCCCTGTGCTAAATCAAACTTAAATGTTTCATTTCCTACTAGAACTACCAGTTTATCTAATGCCTCTGGATCGTCCTTTGGTTCAGTAGCCTTCGACGAATTCAATGTAATAGTAAGATCGTATGGATCTCCTTCGTCCAAGAAGTCTGCACAGTAGTTTTCTAATCTAACAAATGCAGTCCATCCAAGCCAGCCCGAAACTGATGCAGCCTTAATATCGTAGTCTGCATATGTCTGAGGGTTCTCTTTGTTTGCTTTGTACTGTACTACACCCCAGTTTCCTGGATGAGCTGGATCAAAGTTTCCAAACATATTCCAAGGGCCTACGTTAAATGAATCGTCTCCATTTGGAACTGTTGTCCAATCACCCGTAGGTGTAAATGTAATGTCTGAAACGCTAACTATTGAGCCTGCAGTCAACTCATCAAATAGGAATTTGATACTGCTTGCTCCCTCTTCACTGCCACTATACATAAACTCAGGTATAGTTAGTGTGTTTGCTCCTGCCTGCAAAGTAAATGGATACTCTTTTCCATCTACATATACAAATAGGTGGCAATCCTCGGCTGTAGCTTTATCTGTATTAAATGTAATTGAACCTGTGTAGTATGTGAATGGTACTAATCCTGCTGTTGTTGCATAATCTGGAAGTTGTGCAGAAATCCACCACCATCTATCTGCTGAATCAACTGGTTGATTTCTCTTCTCTACATCAGGATAATCCGCAGGATATTTCTCCTGCTCGCCCACTGTACTAACAAGTCTCATGCTAGTATCTGATATATCTGTTGGGTCATCCCCTACTTTATATTGGATGATACCGTATGAACCAGCATCTGGATCATCGTTATAATTCGCTCTTACTGACCAAGGTGTATCTGTAATGCTTACATCTTGATTTGATGGAGCTGTAGTCCAAGAATTATCACCTGTCAAAGTGAATTCTGTAATCTCAAGAATTCCATTTTTCATTTTCCATTTGCTTGTATCGCTTAACCAACCATAGTTAATGCAGAACTTAAAGTCTGCTCCTGGTGCCATACAAACTACACCGTCTACTTCCTGCTCAAGAATATCTTCTTCTGGGTGCATTTTACTATGTTCAAATCTCCATTTTGTTAGTTCAATATTTTTTATTCCACCACTTGTTTCAACCATCATCTCAGGATAACTAGTTGCTGTTGGTGGTGTATATCTCATCTTAACATGCAAATTGTAGTATGTTCCTGCTGTTGGTTTTTCTAATCCAGAACCATTGTCCACGCATGCTACATCTTTTAAATCTATTGTCTTAAAGAATGCAGCTTCACCTGGAGTAATAGTATTCCATTTGAAGCCCTCAAGTTGGAATGCATTTGCATACTTTATCTGTGTGGCTCCACCTGTACAACCTGTCCATAGAGATGTCTCTCCCTCTGGCACCTCCAAAAGAGGATGTGGTTCAGGCCAAGTGTTGTCCATGTCGTACCAAACATCATCAGCACTAACTGTTTGTGGCACGAAAGCAAGGCCTGTAAATAACAAGGCCACCGCACAAACAATAGATATGGTTTTCTTCATTAATCGTTTCATAAGTATTCTCCCTCATTTTCCGTACTCTATTAATAGGCTTAAAAAAGCCTAGACACAAACATTATAGGTGTTTTATCTATAAATATCAATAGAAGATATTTTGAAAACAAAACCCCTACAAAAAAATATGCACCTTGTAGTTTTATACTAGCACAACCTTATTTTTTCGCAAAAGAAAACACTACTTTGTCTCACAAAGTAGTGCATTCCATGTATCATTTAAGATTATTAATTAAGGCTAATGGCATCCTTTGCATTTGGAGCAGTCGCAACCGCACTGCAAAGACTTGCCAGCTTTTTTACTTTTTATCATGCTCCTTACAACTAGAGCAACGATACCTACCACTATTGCTAATACAATAGCTGTTCCAATAATTCCATTCATATCTATGCTCCTTTCTTTTAAATCAATTACGAGTTTCTTCTATATAAATAGTTATTACTTAATATATTTATTCTTTCTAAATAGTAAGTATGCAAGTCCTACTACGCAAACGCTAGCCACAATCAGTCCAATGATATTTGCTCTTCCCGCAAACAATATACCAAACTGGTAAACAATTAGCGCGATCACATATGCGAACAAGCACTGATAACCTACTGCTATTCCGAACCACTTCCAGCTATTCATCTCACGTTTGATAGCACCCATTGCTGCAAAACATGGTGCGCAAAGCAAGTTGAAGATTAGGAATGAGTATCCAGCTATAACGCCAAATTCTTTGACGGACTCGTGTAGTGTACCAAACACGCCTACTACCTCCTCCTTAGCCACTAGTCCCATAACTGTAGCTA
Organism: uncultured Lachnospiraceae bacterium; assembly: GCA_902793045.1. Taxonomy (GTDB): domain Bacteria; phylum Bacillota; class Clostridia; order Lachnospirales; family Lachnospiraceae; genus Eubacterium_G. The sequence continues at coordinate 4,401 of CADBBS010000028.1, read as the reverse complement.
CGGTAGCGCCTGTGCCGGCTTTTCCAGTTCCAAATCCAAGTGGTGCAAAGATAATCTTAACTCCACTACCTATGTGTCCAAGAATACTCTTCGCCAAATCTAATTCTTCGTCGAAGACAAAGTGTCCATTTACCCATCCAAACTTTGAAGCGAACCAAATGATGATGGATGAAAGTAGGATGATAGTTCCAGCCTTCTTGATGAATGACCAAGATCTTTCCCACATACTTCTGAGCACTGCTCCCACTGTTGGCATATGATACTCAGGAAGTTCCATTACGAATGGTGAAGGGTCACCTTCAAATAATTTGGTTTTCTTCAAAATGATTCCTGAAACTACTATTGCTGCAATTCCTAGGAAGTATGCACTAGGTGCAACCCACCAAGCTCCACCAAATAGTGAACTTGAGATTAATGCGATGATTGGAATCTTCGCACTACAAGGGATAAATGTTGTTGTCATTATTGTTATTTTTCTATCTCTATCGTTTTCGATTGTACGCGATGCCATAATTCCAGGAACACCACAACCTGTTCCGATTAGGATTGGGATAAATGATTTTCCAGATAAGCCAAACTTTCTGAAAATCTTATCCATAATAAATGCAACTCTGGCCATATATCCACAACCTTCTAAAATCGCTAGCAAAATGAATAGAACCATAATCTGTGGCAAGAATCCTAGCACGGCTCCCACACCGCCAACGATACCATCTACTACTAATGAGTGTAGCCAAGGTGCACAGTGAATTGCATTAAGCCATTTGTCGAGTGCGTTTGGTATTATCTCTCCAAACAACACATCATTAACCCAGTCTGTTCCCATTGTTCCGACAGTAGAAATTGAAAGGTAGTAAACTACAAACATAATCGCTGCAAAAATAGGTAGCGCCAAAAATTTGTTTGTAACAACCTTATCTATCTTATCTGATGTAGAAAAGCGCTCTTTACGTTTCTTCTTATAACAATCACCAATCATTCCAGTGATGTATTCGTAGCGCTCGTTTGTGATGATACTTTCTGCATCATCGTCAAATTCCTTCTCCACCGCCACTATATCTTTTTCAATGTGATCTAAAATATCTTTGTCTATTTTTAGTTTCTTTATGATGTCTTTGTCTCTCTCAAAAATCTTGATTGAGTACCATCTCTGAATCTCTTCTGGCATATCGTGGATAACTGCTTCCTCAATATGAGCTAGCGCGTGCTCCACAGGACCTGAGAAACTATGCTTTGGAATAAATGAATCTTCATTTGCCGCAGCAATCATTGCTTCTTGAACTTCCTCAATACCAGTTGTCTTAAGAGCAGAAATCTCAACCGCTCTGCAACCAAGTTTCTTTGAAAGAGCCTCAACACTTATTTTGTCTCCACGTTTTCTTACAACGTCCATCATGTTGACAGCAATAACTACTGGAATTCCAAGTTCTAGAAGTTGTGTAGTCAAATACAAGTTTCTCTCGATGTTAGTTCCATCCACAATATTAAGGATTGCGTCTGGTCTTTCATCAATCAAAAAGTTTCTAGCAACCACTTCCTCCTGTGTGTAAGGTGAAAGCGAATAGATACCAGGCAAATCCACAAGACTAACATCTTTGTTGTTTTTTAGCTTTCCTTCTTTTTTCTCTACCGTAACTCCTGGCCAGTTTCCAACATACTGATTAGCACCAGTGAGCGCATTGAACAATGTTGTCTTACCACTGTTTGGATTTCCGGCCAATGCAATTTTAATCGACATATTTTTCTCCTATTCCACTTCAATCTTTTCTGCATCTTCTTTGCGCAAGGATAACTCGTATCCTCGAACAGTTATTTCTATTGGGTCTCCAAGTGGAGCCGTCTTAATTACACGAATTTGAACGCCCTTAGTAATACCCATGTCCATAATTCTTCTCTTGATAGGGCCTTCACCGTATAACTTAACTACTTTTGCTTTGCCCCCGATTGGGACATCTTTTAATGTTTTCATTGAAGTCTCCTTAATAATTTTGCTTTTCTGTTTCAGTTAGTCTTAACTAACCCACAGTTAGTATAGACTAACTTTTTTCAATTGTCAACATTTTTTTCTCGTGTTATAATCATTAAAACAGTGAACAGAAGAGGTAATTATGCAGAGTAATGAATCACAAGAAATGTATTTAGAGACTATATTAGTCCTCGGCAAAGAAAAAGAACACGTGCGCTCGGTGGATGTGGCAAACGATCTAGGCTTTAAAAAGTCTAGTGTCAGCGTTGGCATGAAACATTTGCGCGAGAAAAAATATATAGAAGTGGATGAGAAGGGTTATATCACTCTCACTCCTGCCGGCAAAGAAATTGCAGAAATGATTTACGAACGCCATCAGTTCTTATCAGAATACCTGATCAAGATAGGTGTTCCTGAAGATATTGCAATAGATGATGCATGTAAAATTGAACATGTAATCAGCAAAGAAAGCTTTGAGGCACTTAAGAAAAGAGTTAAGAATTTAAAATAAAATACTTATTATTCAAAAAAGAAAAGTATAAAGGTACTCACTTAAAATCGTTCGTTACCTTCATACTTTTCTTTTTTTGTATACTCTGTTTTTATTTTTTAGATTCTTAACTCTTTTCTTTATTGGTTCAAAGTTTTTATGTCGATTAATTTTACTTTTCCATACAAGTATTGGCCATCTTCCATTATGGCATATGGGCGGACATAGTACTTTGCTTTGGAGTGTTTCTTTAGGCCATCTTCAAAGATTAGGTCTGTGTTAAAGTAAGTGGCCGCTGTATATTCCTGTAGGTTTAAGTTTTCTAAATCTTCGGAGTCGTTTTGGAAAACTTTGACGAAGCCTTCGTCGTTGTCGACATTCAAATCTTTTTCTGTAATGCCTGTGTCGTCTTTTCCATCTGTACTCTTTAGACCAAGAATTAGTCCGTTTGTAGAAATGGTCTTTCCTTTCATCTCTGGATGAACATAAGATCTAATTCTAACTGCTGCTTCCTTCTTATTAAACTGTAGAGCGAATGTGTCTAGTTCACTACTCTCCACAATCTTTTGAGGTTTAGCTTTCATGTATGACTTATCTTTATTTTGATAAACGCGAACATAATCCACATACATAGTAGCGCTCTTAAAATTTTTCTTTGGACCAGTAAATCCAGTGTAGCCTGTCTGGTTGCTCGAGATTGCTAGGTTGAGCAAAAAGTAAAAGCGGTCTCTGAATTCGTCGGCGTTACTGTCGTAAAGGTTTGCGGAAAAGTAAACTTTGTTGTCTACATACCAATCAATTCTATTAGCACCCCAGACTATTCCGTATGTGTGCCATTTGTTGATACCTTGATTCTTTCCGCCTGGATATTTGTATACGTGGTCGTTAAACATTCCGCTGTACATCATGTTTGTGCTTCGTGCCATCCAGTGAATAGCTCCTGATGCATAAGGGCGGTCGTTAGCGTGTTCCATTATGTCTAGCTCGCCACACGCCGGCCAAGGTAAACTGTCATCACCCATCATCCAAAATGCTGGCCAAACACCTGACTGGTTTCCGCCTATAACTTTCATTCTGGCTTCAATCTTTCCATACTTGAAATTCTTTTTGTTCGTACTCTTCAAACGGCCAGATGTGTAATCTGATAGTCCATACTTTTCTTTCTTCGCGTGAATAATCAGTTTTCCATTTTTCACGCGAACGTTCTCTTTTCTATCTGTGTATGACTCTAGCTCGTTGTTACCCCAACCAGAAAAGCCTGTTCCTATATCGTATGTCCAAACATCTTCGTTCAAACTTTTGCCGTTAAACTCATCGCTCCACTTTAACTTCCAACCAGAATCTGTTGGCTTTAAGTTCTTTGCTTGGACAGTAAAAGTAGCGCTACTCAAAAGTAACGCTACTACTAATATTAATGTAATGTTTTTTCTTGCCATCTTTTTCATATTTTTATTATACATATCCACCGCCAAACGCACTAGTGCTTTAGTTATGCTAGCGGTTTCATTTTATACATACTGGCTAGCCGCAATTCCAGCTATTGCTCCGTCCGCTGCAGCTGTCGCCAACTGACGAACGCTCTTTGTTCTACAATCGCCTGCTACAAAGATGCCAGGTGTTTTTGTTTTACAATCTTCTAAGGCTTTTACATAACCGTTTTCAAGTTCAACTATGTCTTTGAAGTCTTCATTATCTGGGACTTGTCCTATTGCCACAAACAATCCATCCACATCTAATACTCTTTCTTCTTCGGTCTTTTTGTTTTTAACTTTAACTCCAGACACGTGATCATCTTCTGTTATAATCTCAGCCACTGTCGAATCTAAAACAAACTCTACGTTTTCTTTGCCGCGGAGTTTCTCTACGTCTTTTGCATCGCCGCGAAATTCATCACGTCTATGAATAACGTAAACCTTCTTACAATAATTTGATAAGAAGAACGCAT
>CADBBS010000027.1 GCA_902793045.1 uncultured Lachnospiraceae bacterium | reverse complement strand
AGAGAGCGTTGGGTATTAATACGATGAAGAAGAATTTATAGACAGAAGAGGAAGTGAAATGGAAGTATACTATTTTGACATTGAGCCTTTGAGAAACAAGGCGATATTTAATTCGCAGATTGAAAACATAACAGAAGGCAGACTAGAGAGAATTGAAAAAAGCCAGTCTACAGCAGATAAGCTTAGACTTATGGGATCTGGACTAATGATAAACTTTATAAAGACAAAGTATTTTGTGGACTCAGACGTAGCTACAGATAAACACGGAAAACCATACTTTGTAAACTCTGATTTGAAGTTCAACCTATCGCATTCAGGCAGATATGTGGTAGCAGCAGTTTCAGACTACGAGATTGGAATAGATATCCAAAAGAAAAAAGCGGACAAGCACAGAATAGCAGAGAAGAACTTCTTGCAAGGTGAATGTGCATATATAAACGCAGGCGCCAACGACGAAGAAAGACATCAAAGGTTCTGCGAAGTGTGGACACTAAAGGAAGCTTATCTTAAAAATATTGGAATGGGACTTAGAAAACCACTAAACTCATTTGAAATAGTGTTTAGACCAGAAGGCCCAGTAATCAGAAATCAAACAGAGTTCAAATGCACTCAGTTTAAAATGAATGATAAGTATATCGTTTCAATTTGTAAGGATATAAATGATGAGGGATTTGAGTTAAGTGAAGTGACACTAGAAAATATGTAGTTTTAAAAAGGAAATAAAAAGAAAATGTGTGACCGAAAGGTCACACATTTTCTTTTTATATTTATGCCATTCGGCATTACAATATGTTGCATAAAATATATGTTGCAATTTCTAGAAAGAGTAGTATAATGTTTTACCTAGGGACATGCCCTATATGGTATGCGGCTAGCCTGGACCTAAATAATATTTTTATATTATTGACGGGAAAGGAGGTGATAATATGAGTATCTACGAGAGCTTAACGGTTTTTATGCAGTTTCTCATGATTGTTATCCTTGTCTTTTTAGACACGAAAAAATAGCCGCCTGTCCGACGGCTATTTTTCATAAATAGCATTAAGGGCTAGCCGTATATCGGCATGTCCCTTTTGTATTTTTAAGATAACATATATCAATTAAAATATCAATATATATCAACACTATTCTCTAGACCATCTTCCGCTAGCTCCACACGGCAATACCAGCCCATTAGAACTAACAGGTAAACCAATCTCATCAGCCTCTACCTTACCACCAAACTTACTACCAACAGCCATTTTTATCATATAACTTAGCACAGCTGGTTGAAGTCCAGTAGTGTAAGAGTTTACCAAGAAGAATAGTGGATCATCATTTAGCAATTGAGAACATTTTTCGATAAATGGGAAAATACTTTCCTCAATCTTCCAAATCTCACCTTTAGGTCCGCGGCCGTATGATGGTGGATCCATAATGATGGCATCGTATTTGTTTCCACGTCTAATCTCTCGCTCGACAAACTTAACACAATCATCTACTAGCCATCTTAATGGTCTATCAGCCAAACCTGAAGATACCGCATTCTCCTTAGCCCAAGTTACCATACCCTTTGACGCATCCACATGTGTAACATGCGCTCCAGCATTTAGAGCAGCTAGAGTAGCACCGCCGGTGTAGGCAAATAAGTTTAAAACCTTTATCTCATCGCGAGAAGCTTTAGCCTCTCGAATCAATCCGCTAAACCAATCCCAATTCACAGCCTGCTCAGGGAACAATCCTGTGTGCTTAAAACTAAAAGGCTTTAAGTTAAATACCAAATCGCCATAGTTTATCTGCCAAACTTCAGGCAAATCATTAAATTCCCATTCGCCGCCGCCTTTATTTGAGCGGTAGTAGTGGCCGTTTGGGTTGTGCCATCTGTAATCCTTCTTTTCAGTGTTCCAAATCACCTGAGGATCCGGGCGCACCAAGAAGAAATCACCCCAGCGTTCAAGCTTTTCGCCGGAGGATGTGTCTAGCACTTCATAGTCTTTCCAATTATCTGCAATCCACATAATAAACCTCTAAATCTTTAAATAAATCATACTAATTATAACACAATGACACCAGATTTATGAAAAAACTGACAATTGACAAATAACCATAAAAAACTACATAAAAAAGCGCACTTATACGAAAAATAATAGCCATAATTGATAGTCTTTTTATCGGTATTATGATAAAATAATAACCGAATATGGGTTATTGCGCCCGCTGGTTTTTTGTGCGCAAAAATACCCTAAAAATTTTAGATTATTAGGAGAAATAACATGTCTAAAAACACAGCGATAATACTATCAATTGTATGCTTTTTCTTATTAGCAGTACTAGTAGTATTAGAAAAGAAATATCCTGAAGCAGGCTATAATCTAATTCACGGATTAGCCACATTAAAGTAAGAGGTAAAACATGAGCGAAGGTAGAAAAGGTTTTAGAGAAACCATAAAACAACAAAAGAGCGCTGTTATCTACCTAAGTATCTTTGCGGTCATCTGTATAGTGGGAATCTTGGCTATCATCTTTATAGGTGAGCCAGAGGATACCACGAAAACTAACAGGACCGACAAAATCGTAAAGATAGGTGGAGTAAACTGTGTCCCTAAGCCTAACATCGAGACATACCTACTAATAGGTACCGATGTGAAGGGTAAGCTAACAAAGGAAACCACACAGCCTACCACAGAAGAGAAGATTTACGGCGCAGAAAAAACAACGAAGAAAGCAGACGATAAGGATGCATACAATCCTGGCCGCGCTGACGTGATAACTCTTCTAGTTATAGACAGGGAGAAAAACACATACGCGCTTCTTCCAATAGACAGAGATACAATCACTGCTGTAGATTCACTGGATGAAAACGGAAACTACTTGGCAACTACTGACATTCAGTTGTCACTGGCGTATGAAGTAGCCGACGGCAAAGAAAGATCATGTGAGAACACAATGAAGGCTGTTTCAGAGTTGTTGCACGATCAATACATTGATGATTACACTGCGCTAAGCCAAGATGCTATCAAAGTAATAAACAATGCAGTGGGTGGCGTTACAGTAAAAATAAAAGATGACTTCTCAGATTCAGACAAGTCTTTGAAGAAGGGTAAGACCATTAAGTTAAGTGACGACCAAGCACAGCATTATGTCCACGATAGAATGAATGTGGGCGATGGCTCAAATGAATGCAGAATGCGCAGACAAAACGAGTACATGAAGGGCTTGAAGAAACTAGTGGGTGAAAAAACAGATAAAAACCCTAAGTTCCCAATCGAGGTATACAGAGACCTAGACGGATATATGATAACTTCAATGTCTGGAAGTGATTCTAGTAAAATCACAAAAGCAGTTCTTAAAAATAAATATTTAGGTACTTTTGAAATAAAAGGAAAGAGCAAGAAAGATGACTATGGATTCAACGCATTCTATCCAAACAAAGACAGCCTAAATGAAGTAGTAAGAAAACTATTCTACGATGAAGTAGATAAAAACGGAAAAGTAATAGAAAAATAATCTCAAAAAAGATAAGGAGATAAGGTAAGACAGTTATGAGTAAAGAAAAGAAACAAATTGAACAGAATCCAAACGATTTCATAGTAGTGCCTGCTGATAGTATTGATGATGATACAGTGGATTTGGGAAAAATCTTTGGCGTATTGCTAGGACATATTCACTACATCATACTTTGCTTTTTAGTGGGAGCGCTATTGTTTAGTGCGTATGCATACTTTATGAAGCATCCTACATATCAGTCTACAGCTAAGTTATATGCTGTAACAGCTTCAGAAGATGCAGTAGTAAATATAGCCGACCTAAATATTGGACAAGCTCTTACAAAGGATTATGAGGAGTTAATATTCAGTTATCCAGTAATGGAAGCAGTTATTGACAAACTTGATCTGGATATGACTGCAGATAAGTTATCAAGCATGATTGAGATTGAGAATCCTGAGGATACTCGAGTGCTTAGAATAACTACTACAGCTAATGATCCTAAGACTGCTCAGAAAATAACAAATACATTACTTGAGTCACTTAGAACATACTTGCCAAGAACTATGAGCACAACAAAGCCAAACATTGTTCAGAGAGGCAAGTTGGAAGAAAAGAAAGTTGGACCAAGTTATTTGAAATGGTTATTGCTAGGTGGAGTGTTGTTTGCAGCAGTTTACTGCGTAATTCTAATTATCAGATTCTTACTTGATGATACATTAAAGACAGCTGAAGACATTGAAAACGAATTTGGTTTCGCACCACTTACAGTTATTCCAGAAAATGATATTTTCATAGAGGACGATGAAAAGAAAAAAGGAACTAGGAGGGCAAAATAATGAAAAATGTAAACATAGAACTAGTTGACCTTCCATATTCATTAGAAGAGGCGCTAAATAGATTAAGAATAAATGTAAAGTTTACAGGTGAGAGTACAAAGAAAATACTCATCACTAGTACAGTTCCAAATGAAGGAAAGAGCTTCATCTCAATCTACCTTTGGAAAATGTTAGCTGAGGCTGGATTCAAGGCAGCATTTATTGATCTAGACTTAAGAAAAGCTACAGCTACTAATAGATACAAAGTAAAGAGCAACGAAGAAGTAAAGGGTATGGACTATTATCTATCCGGAAATGCTACTTACGAAGATGTAGTTTATGGAACTAACATTGAGAATGGATACTTTGTTCCATGTACAAATGTTTTAGAAAACCCAACTATTCTTCTAGAAGATCCAAAGTTCAAAGAACTACTAGATAAAGTATCAGATGACTTTGAATATGTGATTATAGACTCACCACCACTAGACAACGTGGCAGACGGCTCACTTATCGCGTCAATGTGTGATGGAGCGGTAATGGTAATCAGAAGTGGATATGCTTCTAAGAAAATTGTTAAACAGGCAGTGGCTCAACTAGATAGAGTTGGCTGTAAGTTGCTAGGAACAGTTCTTAACCGTGTTCCAAAATCCAAGAAGAAATATGGCAAATACTATGGTTATGGATATGGCTATGGATACGGTTACGGAAAGACTAAGAACGAGGAAGTTAAAGAAGACCAAAAATAATTGAGAAATAGGGGAACAATTATTTGTCTAAACCATCGAAGAAAAAAATTGCAATGATTGGCCACAAGCGCATACCTTCTAGAGAAGGTGGCGTGGAGCGAGTAGTGGAGAAAATCTCTGTCCGTTTAGTGGAGAGAGGATACGACGTTACTTGTTATAACAGAAAGGGCCGTCATGTAAGCGGAGAACAATATAATAGAAAACGAGTAGACAACTACAAAGGTGTTAGAGTAAGACGAGTATTTACAATTGATAAAAAGGGACTAGCTGCTATGACATCTTCTCTTGTTGCGTCCCTTAGAGTAGCAGTGGGTAGACATGATGTAGTTCACTACCATGCCGAGGGACCTTGTGCTGTTATGTGGATTCCAAAGCTATTTAGAAAAAGATGCATAGCAACTATCCATGGACTAGACTGGCAGAGATCTAAATGGGGTGGGTTTGCCTCATGGTACATTAAACGCGGTGAAAAAATGGCTGTAAAGAAAGCTGATGAAATAATTGTTCTTAGCAAAAATATGCAAGACTACTTCAAAGAAACATATGGCAGAGATACTGTATTGATTCCAAATGGAGTAGAGAGACATAGAGAAAGAAAACCAGACAAAATTAGAAGAGAGTATGGTTTAGAAAAAGAAGATTATATTCTTTACCTAAGTAGAATAGTTCCTGAGAAGGGCTTGATATATTTGATAGAGGCTTTTAAGAAACTAGACACAGATAAAAAACTAGTGATAGCCGGAGGTATTTCAGATACTGAAGACTACGCAAAAGCTGTAAAAGAATTAGCGGGCGATGATGACAGAATAATCTTTACAGGATTTGTCCAAGGCGTTACTAGAAAAGAACTATATGATAATGCATATGTGTACGTGCTTCCATCAGATGTGGAAGGAATGCCACTAAGTTTGTTAGAGGCGATGAGTTACAGAAACTGCTGTCTAACATCTGACATACCAGAGTGTACTGAAGTGGTAGGAGACAAAGCATTATCTTTCCAAAAGGGAAATGTAAAAGACTTAAGAGCGAAGCTTCAGACTCTTTGCGAGAATCCACACATCGTGAAGGAGTATCAAGAACAAGCAGCTGATTATATTTGCAATAAATATAATTGGGAAAATGTTGTGGATGAAACTGTTAAATTATACGAAGGACAAAAATAGTAAATGAGTAATAATGTTGTTAAAAAATATGATGCTATAGATGGATTGAAAGTAATTGCGTGTTTGGGCGTAATTTTAGTCCATGTACTAGCTAACGGCAAATATAATCTTAATCCTATTGCAAAGGAAGTAGCTAATTTTGGCAAACCTTTGCTTAACATGTTCTTCATAGTTTCAGCATTTGGAATGTGTTGTGGATACTTTAGAAGAATATTAGACAACAAAATAAATCTTACAAGTTTTTATAAAAAGAGATTCCTAAGAGTGTTACCTTTTTTCGCCATTCTGGTATTAATTGATGTATGTATGAAACCATCTTTGACTAAATTATATGAAGGCTTTGCTGACCTTACTTTGGTATTTGGATTTACATTGAAAAGAATGTCAGTAATAGGTGTTGCTTGGTTCCTTGGATTAATATTTGTTTTTTATATGATATTCCCATTCTTCTGTGTTCTCATTGAGAATAAGAGAAGAGCTTGGATTGTATTTGCCCTAGCATGTATTTGGCACTTTGTGGCAGGCACTCATTTCAAACTAGGCATAAATAATATTTTATTTACAGGCGTTTTCTTTGTAGCAGGTGGTCTTATTTATTTGTATAAAGATCAAATCGAAAAAATGAATAGGTGGATACTGTTAGGAATAGTGGTGGTATCAATAGTTGCCTATTTTATGTTGCACAAGAATTATTGGGTATCAATAGTAATGCTTAGTGCAATGGTAATGTATGCAATTTCAGTTAGTGGTAAGTTTACTATTTTGGATAATAAAGTATTCAAGTTTATCGCTAGTATTTCAATGGAAATATATTTATCACATATGGTCATCTTTAGAGTAGTAGAAAAACTAGGGTTGACTCATAGATTTGGAAAAGGTGCACTACAATTCACGATTACAACTATTTTAGTTTTGGCTGGAAGTATTGTATTCGCTTTTGTTCTTAAAAAAGTAATAGAAATAGTTGGAAAACAACTTTCTAAACTGTTTTCTAAAGAAAAGAGTGTCGCATGAAAGTATTAATGGTGAACAAATTCTTATATCCTAATGGTGGATCTGAGACATATATGTTTAAACTTGGCGAGTACTTAGAAACAAAAGGACACCAGGTAGAGTACTTTGGTATGGAACATGAAGGTAGAAGTGTAGGAAATAGAGTAAATGCTTATACTACAGATATGGACTTTCATGAGGGAAGTAAACTATCCAAACTAACATATCCACTTAAAACTATTTACTCAAAAGAAGCTAGAAAGAAAATCAGATTAGTACTAGATGACCTTGAACCAGATGTAGTACATATAAATAATTTTAACTATCAACTGACACCATCTATCATTTTGGAAGTGAGAAAATGGGAAAAGCAGACAAAGCATAAAGTAAAGATTATTTTCACAGCACACGATTATCAACTCATTTGCCCTAACCACATGATGAATAATCCAGCAACACACGAGAACTGCGAAAAATGTGTTGGTGGACACTTTTTTTGTTGTTTGAAGGGAAAATGTATTCACGGTTCCACAATGAAGTCTGCTATAGGTATGGCAGAGGCAAAGTTCTGGAAGTGGAAAGGTGTATATAAAAAGATAGACACTATGATTTGCTGCTCAGAGTTTATGAAGAGCAAGATGGATACTAATCCAATCTTTAAAGATAAGACAGTAGCGCTTCATAACTATATAGATAAAGTAGAACCAAGAGAAACAGAGAAGAAAGACTATGCGCTATACTTTGGACGATTTTCTGAAGAAAAAGGTATCGATACTCTAATTAGGGTTTGTAAAGAACTGCCAGATGTAAATTTTATATTTGCTGGAACTGGACCTCTAGAGGATGAACTAAACAACATACCAAACATTAAAAATGTTGGATTTAAATCTGGAGAAGAGTTAGAAAAACTAATTAGAGAAGCTAGATTTAGTATTTATCCTTCTGAATGGTATGAAAACTGTCCATTTTCTGTAATGGAAAGTCAGATGTATGGAACGCCAGTACTAGGTGCAAATATAGGTGGAATACCTGAACTAATAAAAGTGGGACAAACTGGCGAATTATTTGAGAGTGGAAACAAAGAAGAACTAAAAGAGAAGATAAGCAGTTTATATAACGACAAACAAAAGACAGATGAGTATTCAAGAAACTGCAAAGATATAGACTTTGACGATATTGAGCAATACTACGAAAAAATAATTAAGTATTATAAGTAAAAGGAAAAGTAAGTATGAGTACAAAGAAATTAAATGGAACAGTCATTGTGACATATAGATGTAATGCTAGATGCAACATGTGTAACAGATTTAAAGCGCCATCTAAACCAGAAGAAGAAATAACAGTAGAGGCTATAAAGAAACTACCAGAAATGTATTTTACAAATATTACTGGTGGTGAGCCATTTATCCGAGAGGATTTAAAAGATATCGTTCGCGAACTTTACAAGAAAAGTGATCGTATAGTTATTTCTACAAACGGATTCTTTACAGATAGAATTGTTGACTTGTGTAAAGAGTTCCCTGAAATTGGAATTAGAATTTCTATCGAGGGACTAGAAGATACAAACAATAAAATCCGTGGATTAGATGATGGCTTTAACAAAGGCTACACTACACTTCAGAAGCTAGTTGAGATGGGTATGAAAGATGTAGGCTTTGGTATGACTGTACAGGATGCTAATGCTAAAGACTTAGTTGCACTCTATGATTTATCAAACGAAATGAATATGGAGTTTGCGACAGCTTCACTTCACAATTCATTCTACTTTGTGGAAGCAAAGAACATCATTCATGATAGACCAATGGTAGCAGCAGAGTTTGAAAAGCTAGTTAACAAACTGTTAGCATCAAACAGTCCAAAAAAATGGTTTAGAGCATATTTTAATCATGGATTAATTAATTATATTTATGGACAGAAGAGACTTCTTCCATGTGACATGGCTTTTGATACTTTCTTTATTGATCCTTATGGCGATGTAATGCCATGTAATGGAACAAAAGATAAAGAAGTTATGGGCAATGTGAATGAAGTGAAAGAGTGGGATGAACTTTGGGAGAGTGAGCAGGCAGATAAGGTAAGAAGCAAAGTTCGCTGCTGCGATAGAGATTGTTGGATGATAGGTTCAGTATCACCAGCTATGAGAAAATATATCTGGAAACCAGCATGGTGGGTGTTCAGACATAAGATTAAATTCTGGACAAAGAAAAAATATTCTATGTACGAACTAAAGATAGTAAGAGACTACCGTGATGGTAAGGTTACTAAAGAAGAGTTAGACAAATGTAGTACTTGCGATTTCAATGCTGTATTAAACGATGGACTTAGTGAGGCAAGTAAAGAACAGCTTAAAGATAAAACTGGCGAAGAGATAGTAGATGCAGATATTGCAGAGCAGATGAAATAGTATCTGTAAAGATAAGTGGAGTAAGGATTTTTGAAAGTATCAGTTATTACTAGACATGCAATAGCAAATTATGGTTCATTACTACAAGCTTTTGCCACACAAAAAGTGTTAGAGAGCTTGGGGCATGAGTGCGAGATAGTTGATTATATTCGTGAGGATGAATCTTACAAACAGCATGAAAAGACATTGCTAAAGCAGAAAAAAGAATGGAATAATAATCCAATCAAAAAAGCGCTATATCTTTTGATGAGACAACCAGAAAGTGTAAAATCTGGGAAGCGTTTTGAAAAAGAAAGAAATGAACTTCTTGCATTGAGTGACAGATACACTAGTCCGGAATCTCTAAAAAACAATCCACCTAAAGCAGATATCTATATGACAGGTAGTGATCAAGTTTGGGGTCCTGTGGCAAATGGAACATATGATGATTCGTACCTCTTATCATTCACGGATGGAAAGAAAATAGCATATGCCGCGAGCTTTGGTCATACTGAAATGACAGAGGAAATAGAAAACTACTATAAAAAATGGTTAACTAAATACTCAAGTATTGCTGTCAGAGAAGATAGCGCTGTTAGTATTTTGAAAGATATGGGTATTAATACTTCTCAAGTTTTAGATCCAACATTGTTATTGGATAAGGAAGCTTGGAAAGAATACCTTTTACCAATAAAAAAGAAAAAATATATTCTTGCATATCAATTGCACAATGATAAAAAATTAGGTGAATATGCAAAGAAGGTAGCAAAAGAAAAAGGATTACCATTAATTAGAATATCACCTTCATTTCACCAGATAACAAGAGAAGGTAAATTTATATGGTGTCCTAAACTAGGAGAGTTTCTATCGTATGTGGCAAATGCAGAATGCATGATAACAGACTCATTCCACGGAACCGCATTTGCAATAAACTTCAATACACCGTTTGTGGAAGTGTTACCAAATAACAAAACAGGAACTCGTAATATGAGCATTTTAAATCTTACAAAACTAACAGATAGAGTTTTAAAAGATTTTAATGATACTGATCTTGCAAATAAAGAAATAGATTTTACTTACGCAAACTCAGTAGTAGAAGAACAGAGGCAACATTCAATTAACGTTTTAAAAGGAATGTTGGAGAATTAGTAAACTAGGGAGTAATGATGAAGACAGTTTGTGAAGAAAATAAATGTGCAGGTTGTATGGCTTGTGTTGATATTTGTCCTAAACAGGCGATAGAAGTTAAAGATGAATTGTCTTTTTACAATGCAGAAATAAATGATAAATGCATTGAGTGTGGACTTTGCCATAAAGTGTGTCCACAGAATAATACTCCAGAATTATTAAAACCTAAGGAGTGGCACCAAGGTTGGGCGAAAGATGAAGACGTTCGTGCTAAAGGTGCCTCAGGTGGAATAGCAACTTCGATTGCAAAATCATTTATTAGAAATGGTGGAGTAGTGTATAGTTGCTATTTTGAGAATGGACAGTTCAGATTTCATAAAGCAGATAATGAAAATGATCTAGTGAAGTTTGCTGGTTCTAAATATGTGAAAAGTAATCCTAAAGGAATATACAATGAGATAAAACAAGATCTAAAGAACAATCAGTCAGTTTTGTTTATTGGACTTCCTTGCCAGGTGGCAGGTTTGAAAAAGAGTGTTACTGACAATACAGAAAAACTATACACAGCTGATTTGATATGTCATGGAACGCCTTCACCTAAACTATTAAATGTTTTTTTAAATCAATATGATATTTCGCTTGGTTCAACAAAAGAAATAACATTCAGAGCAAATGACAAAAGACAGATATGGTGTGAAAACAAAGGACTTGCTACTAAAGGCGTAAGTGATAAATTTACAATTGCTTATATAAATGGATATATTCACACAGAAAACTGCTATGAATGTAATTATTCAAAATTAGTAAGAGTATCTGATATTACATTAGGTGATTCATGGGGAAGTGAATTATATCAAGAAAATAGCAAACAAGGAGTTTCCTTGATTCTATGCCAGACAGATAAGGGGGATGAGCTGCTTAGAGATGCTAATGTCGAACTGAGAGAAGTGAATTTGGATAATGCCGTTTCAAACAATGAACAGTTAAACCATCCACCAGTTCTACCCGAGAAACGCAAAAGCTTACTTGATGCAATAAAGAATGGAAAATCTTTTAATAAACAAGTAAAAAAAGTATTACCAAAGCAATGCATTAAGCAAAATATAAAAGCAATATTAATTAAGGCTAAGTTAGTAAAAGGAGATAACTAGAACTAACAATGATGAAAGATTATAGTGGCAAGGGCTTAATAGGTGCTTGTCTAGAAATAAAAAACAATAATTATGGTAGTATGCTCCAATCATTTGCTACCCAGAAAATGTTAGATGGTTATGGCATAAACTATGAGCTTCTATCATACAAAAAGAAATACACACCTCTTTTTGCTATGAAGAGTTTACCTAGATTTCTCAATGGAGTTATTTGGCAAGATAAACGCATCCAGAATTAAAAAAAGAAGTGAGTGAGAGAACAAATGCTTTTAATCAGTTTAGAGAAAACTTTTTTTCAGCTCCAATTAAAACATATTATGGATACGATGAGTTACAGGGGAAAAGTAAAAAGTATTCAGCATTTATAGCTGGAAGTGATCAATTATGGTCACCAAGTGGATTACCAACTAATTTTTATAATCTAATGTTCACTTATGATGATGCAACTCGAATCTCATATGCTTCAAGCTTTGGAGTAAAAAAGATTCCTTGGTATCAAAGAAGAAGAACAAAAAACTATTTGGATAGATTTCAATATATTAGCTGCAGAGAAGAGAGTGGAAGTGAAATAGTAAAAGAACTAACAGGAAGAGATGTTCCAACAGTGGCAGATCCTACCATTCTTTTTGACGGTGATGAATGGGAGGAACTACTTCCAAGCGAGAGAGTACAAGAAGGAAAATATATTTTCTCTTATATATTAGGAACAGATAAAAAGTATCGCGATGAAGTGTTGAAACTAAGCAAAGAAACTGAACTTCCAATAGTATCAGTTCATCAGTATGTAGATGCAGATTTAGACTTTGGAGATGTTTCGGTTACAGATGCAGGTCCAGCAGAATTTGTAGACCTAATTAGAAATGCAGAATATGTATGTACAGATTCTTTCCATGGTTCAGTGTTTTCAATTCTTTGCCATAGAAAACTTGTCATTTTTAACAGATACTCAGATAATTCAAGCTCATCAAAGAACACACGAATTGATAACTTATGTGGCAAATTAGGATTATCAGATAGAAGATTCTCTGGAGACATCATTAAAGATGCAAAAGGAGAAATTGATTTTTCGATTATAGATAACAAACTTGAAGATATACGTCGAGAATCTAAAGAATATTTAGAACAAGCATTTGATTCAATTAATTAACAGGAGTTTAGACTAGAATAGCAATGAAGAACATTCAAAAAATTTGGAGCAAAACAATTACATACTATTTAGTAATGGCAACGGTTACTGTCTTTATTTTTTCTGAATTTATATACAGAGGACCTTTTGTGCCTTTAGCAAAAGCTATGGACGGAATGAAGATTAAGTATGCTCTAATGGCTGTTACTTCTTTATATATATTGATGCAATTAATTGCAAAAAGACAGGGCTTATTCAAAATGAATGTTTTTCGGAAAGAGTCAACATTGTATTTAATTGCAATTGGATCATTGGCAGCTATTACATTGTTTTATCAAATATTAAATGGATTTAGAGCATTTGTTATACCTGAATTTATGTATGTGTTGTTACCGTTACTATTTGTAATACTTATTGTTAGTGCGGATTATATTAATATTACAAGGGTGCTAGATAATTGTTTTTATGTGACGGTTGTTGCATTCTTGCTTGATTCGTTGGGTGTTTTTACAGATGGAGCTGTCGTTTCGTTTGATATTTTGGATTCATCTTCACCATTTGAAAATCCTAGTTCTTTGATTTTTGTATTCTTAGAATTATACTTTTTGGTTCGTTATAATAAGAGAAATGGAAAATCGATTGTATGCTTGATTATCACAATACTAACTTTTAAACGCTTTTCTGTTATTTTAGCGATACTATTCTTTGTTTTTGTCCCAATGATAAAGAATAAAAAAGTGCCTAGATGGTTATTGGCTACTGCCATTGTAGTATTCTGTGCAATGCCTTTTTTGCTAAAGTATTTCTATTCTAATGATTTCGCTTCTTTTTTCTTTGCAAGATATCAGATTGACTTTAATGAATTTACAATGGATAGATTTGCTAGAACTTCTTATGTGTTAAATCATTTAGGCCAAATAAAATATGGATTTGGTAGTGTTTCGAACTTTTTATCTCAGAGTTATGGAAACGCTGATGCCGCTAATAGGAGCTTGCACAGTGATTTGTTAAGAATATATTTGGAATGCTCTTTTGTAGGAACAGTTATTTATAATACTTGCTATTTTATTTCGGTTAAAAAGAATATGGCTTCATTCTTATTAATGATGGGAATTTTTATCCAGATGATTTTTAACCATCCAATAGGTGCAGGAGCTGTAGGACATTGGATTATTATTTATTTGATGATTGCATATCTTAATTATAGAAAAGAAGTTCCTTTTTATAGGGAAGGTATGATGAGTAGAAGGAAGATAAAAGTTGGCAAAGTAAAAATATAGGAAAAGTAGATATATGTTAGTTTTAGAAAAAAAAGAAGATTGTTGTGGATGCACCGCATGTATTAATGCTTGTCCCGTTGATTGTATCACGATGCAAGCGGATGAAGAGGGTTTTCTATATCCGCATATTGATAAGGATAAGTGTATAGGGTGCAACAAATGTGAACTAGTGTGCCCTATAAAGAATAGCCTGAATAGTGCAAAAAAAGTTGATGCAATATGTGCACGTGCTAAAGATTTAGATATTGTAAAAGACAGTACATCTGGAGGTTTCTTTACCCCAATTGCACAATATATTTTAGATAATGATGGAATAGTAGTAGGTGCTGCATGTAACGAGGATAATATTATAGAACATATAATTGTAAGCAAAAACAATAGAGAAGATTTATCGACGCTTCGAGGTTCAAAATATGTCCAAAGTGATTTGAAGGATTTGTTTTCTATAGTAAAAAGTGAGCTTGAAAAAGGAACTCTGGTATGTTTTACTGGAACGCCATGTCAAATATCAGGATTGTTAAATTACTTAGGGAAAGATTATGAGAACCTTATTACTATAGATATGATTTGTAAGGGTGTACCATCTCCTAAACTTTGGAAAAAATATGTTGATTTTCAAGAAAAGAAATACAATGCAAAAATTAAGCAGGTCTCATTTAGAAAGAAGACATATGGCTATCATAGTGGAACTATGGAGTTGGTTTTTGAAAACGGAAAGAAGTATCGTGGAAGTGGACGCATAGATTATCATCTAAAAAGCTTTTATAAAGATATTTGCTCAAGACCAAGTTGTTATGAATGTAGTTTTAAAAGTGACAAACACCCAAGCGACTATACCATTTTTGAGTCTTGGCATGCATCAACAGTAGTACCAGGGTTAAAAGATGATGATTTAGGATATACAAGTGTGTTTATCAATTCGGATAAGGGCAGAGAATTATTTTCTAAAATAAAAGATAAATATGAATGGTATTCAATTGATAAAGAGCAAGCGATTGAGCTAGATGGAATAATGGTAAGAAATAATTCTAAACCACATCCAAAAAGAAATGAATACTATAAAGATTTAGAAAATGAAAGTCTAGATAAGCATATCGAAAAATATATTCCAATAACTAAAAAAGACTACCTATTAGAGAAAAGCAAGACTATATTATACAAAACGAAATTATTATACTTACTTAAAAGAATCAAGAAAGGTTAAGTAAATATGAAAATACTACTTGTTAGATCTTCATCGGGATATGTGGATGTTAGAAATGCCCTCTACAATATCCAGGAAACAGGATTGGCTAAAGCCTTCAATAGAAAAGGCCATCAGTGCGACGTTGTTTTCTGGGGAGGAAAAAAAGAAGAAGTAATTGAAATGGAATATGATGAAGGGAAGACTTTTAAAGTCTTTTATTTGAAAGCATATGACATTCTTAAAAATGGAGTATATAAAGGTTTAAAAGAATTGAGCAATAAATATGATATCGTTCATTGCGGAGGTTATGATCAGATAAATTCATGGATTTTAGCAAAAAGTATTCCTGAAAAGTTAGTTGTTTATAACGGATCATACTATTCTGATTTTAATACTGGTTATAACAAAAAATGCAAGGTAGTGGATAAATTGTTTTTGCCAAGATTTAAAAAGAACAATATATTCTTTGATACCAAGAGTAATTTATCTGCTGACTTTTTAAAGCAACGAGGATTAACTAATGTCTATCCTGTCGGTGTAGGGATTGATCTTGAACGATTAAAAGCAAAAGAATTATTAGAATCTCCTTTATCTGATAAAGTATCATCCCTAAAGCAAAATGACAAAAAAATTATTATGTATGTTGGAAGAATTGAACCAAGAAGAAATACAGTATTCTTATTTGATACTTTTAAGAAAATATACGAAAGTGATAAGAACACTAGGCTTCTAATAGTTGGAAGAGGTGAAAAAGAATATAAGGACAAATGTTTTGAACATGCAAAAGAAATAGGTATTGAAGACGCTATCATTTATGAAGAATACATAGATCAAAAGTACTTACCTTTGGTTTATTCTTTAGCAGACGTTTTCTTGTTGCCAACAATCTATGAAATATTCGGAATGGTGATGTTAGAAGCAATGTATTTTGGAGTACCAGTTGTTACCACGCATAATGGTGGGTCAGATATGCTTATAGAAAACGGAAAAAGTGGAGTTATTGTTGATAACTTTAACGTCGATGAGTGGAAAGATAAAACAGTAAGAATACTAAATGATGAGAGTCTGAAGAGCAAAATAATTGAGAACGCAAAAACTAAAATAGAAAATGAATTTACATGGGAAGCCTTGGTTGATAAATTCATTAGCGTTTATGAAAAAAGATTAGGTTAAAAAAGATTGTAAGAAGTCTATGCTGATTGTGGGGAGCGGACTGAGTGATGCTTACTAAGGAGGATTAAAAAAGGTGAAAGACCCTAGCATAAAGAAAAATTACTTATTTAACACAAGCTATCAAATACTTGCGTTAATTGTACCTTTAATTACAACTCCATATGTTTCTAGAGTGCTGACTGCAAATGGAATAGGAATTTACAGTTACACATTTTCAATTGTTTCTTATTTTGTTTTGTTTTCTGCATTAGGAACTTCAACTTATTCTAATAGAAACCTAGGTATTGTTAGAGATAATATAGAAGAAAGAACAAAGTTTTTTTGGGAAATTTTTTCTCTTAGAGCAATACTATCATCATTATCGCTGATAATATATTTCAGTTATGTAATTCTCTTTGCAGAGAACAAGCTAATTGCAGCATTGCAAGGCATCTATCTCTTAGATGTAATGATGGATGTAACATGGTTTTTCCAAGGAATGGAAAACTTTAAAATGATTGCAGTGAGAAACTATATTATCAAATTGGTTAATGTCATTTTCATCTTTACTATGGTAAGAGATGAAGGCGATTTATGGTTGTATGTATTTGGATTATCGTTCTGGACTCTACTTGCAAATATTTCTATGTGGTTGCCATTGAGAAAACTAATTAAAGGGCCAAATGTGAGACATATTAAACCATTTAATAATATTGCAATTATTATTCAGTTATTTGTTCCTACCATCGCAAGTCAAATATACACTATGTTGGATAAATCTATGATTGGATGGATTTCGGGAAAAGCGTCAGAAAATGGTTGTTATGAACAGTCAGATAAAATAGTGAAAATGTCAATAACACTCATCATAGCACTTGGGACTGTGACTATCCCTAAAATTTCCAGATTATTTGCACAAGGAAAGTTGGATGGAATGAAAAAGTTGCTGTATCGCTCCTATAGATTTGTTTGGGCCTTGGGCTGTGCATTGATGTTTGGAGTAATAGGAATTAACTTTGTTTTAGTGCCAGTGTTCTTTGGACCTGGTTATGATAGGGTTAAGATCATTCTACCGATACTTAGCACATTATTCATTATTATGGGGTTAAATCACACAACCGGAAGACAATATTTAATATCTACGGGTAGACAGAAAGCATATATGTATATTGTTATAGTGGGTGGAATAATTAATGTGTTAGTTAATGCTGCTTGCATTCCGTTCTTTGGTGCTGTTGGTGCAGCGATAGGATCGGTTATAGGTGAAATTGTAATACTTATTGTTCAGTTGGCATATGTTTATAAAATTAGAGAGTTTGAAATTCATAAAATATTTTCTTCATCATGGCATTATATTGTGGCAGGAGTAGACATGATGATGGTTACATTATTTGCGCAGAGAGTTCTTCCTACTAATTTTATAGGACTTGCAGCTTTAATAGTTATTGGCGCAGTTTGCTATTGTGTAATTCTGTTAATATTCAGAGATGAATTTGCTTTTATGGGATTAAATATAGCTAAGAATAGTGTAAATAAAATATTTAAACGTAAGAAATAGTTTTTTAGGAGAACAAATAATGAGAGTAGGAATCTTAACATATCATCGTTCACACAATTATGGTGCTTTTTTACAAGCATATTCTTTGTGTGCGAAACTTAATGAATATGAAAATGTAGATTGCGAAATCGTTAATTATAATTTAGCATCTGAAGATACAGTTTATAAGAAAAAAAGAATAAAAAGACCAATTTATGCTTATAAGTTTATTAAACAAGATCACATGTTTGATGATGCTCAAAAAGAGCAAACGCTATCAGGTGGTTTAATTTTAGAGAATGATTATATAAAACTCCTTGATTCTATAGAGGGGAAATATGATGTATTAGTAACTGGAAGTGATGAAATCTGGAGAAAAGCTTCTAGAGGTTTTCCAAATGCATACTGGCTCCCGGGAAAGTATCCTTTCGCAAAGATGAGTTATGCTGCTTCGGGAAGAATGCTAATTGATAAGATTCCAGATAGCATGAAAAAAGAACTAAAAGATTTTTATCTAGATTATAACTATATTGGCGTGAGAGATGAGTGCACGAAAAAAATGGTTAACTCTACATCAGGAGAAGAGATTTCACATAGAAATTGTGACCCAACCTTTTTCTATGATAGATATAAGGATAAACAAGAATTAAAGAAGTTAATAAGAGAAAAATACAAATTACCAAATAAAAAGATAGTAGTAGTAGTGTATGATAGACCAAGTCTTATTAGAGAATTGAGAAAGAGACTTGGAAAGGACTACTACTTTGTATGTTTGACTAGACCAATGTATAACGCTAATAAAAACTTGTGTGATGTTGATCCTTTTGAGTGGGCAGAT
The DNA here is from genome assembly GCA_902793045.1 of uncultured Lachnospiraceae bacterium. Classification (GTDB taxonomy): domain Bacteria; phylum Bacillota; class Clostridia; order Lachnospirales; family Lachnospiraceae; genus Eubacterium_G. Next base: position 5,933 of record CADBBS010000027.1, on the reverse strand, counting down.
ATCATAGGTGGAGCAGATTTTGTCGTTACGGCATATTATCATCCAATGCTTTTTGCATTAAATCAAAACACACCTTTTATGGCTATAGATAGACGAGCAAATAAAAAGACCATTGAAACATCGAAGCTTTTCGACTTACTATCTTATTCACGAATGGAAGACAGATATGGTATGTCAGAAGATATATCAGATGAATTTTGGGATAAATTAGCTGATAGGATAAAAAGTGAAACAAATGATGAGAGTACGGATTTCTCAAAAGTAATAGCAGAGCAAAAATCACTGTTTGATTCTTTCGAAAAAGAATTATTAAATATAGATACTGAGAATAAAAATCCTAAAGTTGATGAAGATGAAGTGTATGCTCTATACAATAATAATAAAGATGTTTTGGGCAAGAGTTCTTCGGGTGGAGTGTTCGATGCTTTGGCGAATTGGACTATTGATAATGATGGATATGTATGCGCAGCTTGTTATGACTACAATCAAAACGAACTAAAGCATATATTATTTGATGACAAAGAGCAAATTGAAAAGTGTCAAGGTTCTAAGTATTTCCAATCAAAAATATCTAAAGATATTTACGAAGGTATAAAAAAACTACTAAATGAAAAGACAAAGGTGTTGCTTACTGGAACTCCATGTCAGGTTGCAGCAATAAAGAAATACTGTGAAGCAAGTAATGTTGATACAGAATCATTGTTCACATGTGATATTATTTGTCACGGTGTTGGTAGTCCCGGAATTTGGAAAGACTATGCAAATCTCTTAAAGAAAAAAGGTGAAATAAAATATATAACTTTCAAAGGCAAAGAAAAAGGATGGAAGAATCCATCAGTATATGCCATTATTAATAGCAAAAAGGTTTCAATTAGAAAGTATAGTTGGTTGTATTTTGATGGATCTATTATGCGACCATCATGTTACAAGTGTAAGTACACTACGACAGAAAGAGAAGGAGATATTTCAATAGGTGATGATAATGGAAAGAAAGTCTTTGACGAAGTAAAAGGTCAGTTTGAATATGAGAAAACTACTGTAGAAAAAGTTAAGCAAAATAATATGAGAAAACCTACAGCCAAGAGTGCTCATTATGGTAAAGTTATGAACGACTATAAGACTAAAAGTAGTGGTGCATTCTTTAGAAAGTGGAATGTAAGACTATTTATTAAGAAAGTGATAAAGAGATAACTTGAGGTAGTAACTATGAGTGATGTTATAGAATTGTTTAAAAACAAAGAAGATTGTTTTGGATGTATGGCGTGTGTAAGCGTTTGTCCGCAAGATGCAATCGATATAATTAGAGATGAACAGGGCTTCGATTATCCGCAGATTAATCAAGAAAAATGTATTAAGTGTGGATTATGTAAAAAAGCCTGTCAGATATAAAAGAAAGGAAAGAGTGGTAATTAGTTTTATCACGTAGAGAGAAATGAAAATAGTAGTAGCAGGAATGGGATATGTTGGTTTGTCATTAGCTACTTTGTTGAGTCAAGAAAACGAAGTGATAGCTGTTGATATTGATCAAAAGAGAGTAGATTTAGTCAACCAAAGAGTATCTCCTATAGAAGATAAAAAGATAACAGAGTATTTTGAAACAAAGGATTTGAACCTTAAGGCAATGCTAGATTATAGTGAGGCGCTTCAAGGCTGTTATAGATGAAGTGATTAAGTCTGGTGTTGATACGACTATGGTTATTAAGTCAACTATTCCAGTTGGATTTATTGAGTATATTAGAAAAGAAAAAGGAATTGATAATATTTTCTTCTCACCTGAATTCTTGCGTGAGGGTAAAGCTTTAGAAGACAATCTTTATCCATCAAGAATTGTAGTAGGTGATGAGAGTGAAGCAGCAGTTAAGTTTGGTGAACTTCTAAAGTCATGCGCTTTAAAGGATGATGTAGAAGTTATCTATATGCAAAGCACAGAAGCAGAGGCAGTAAAACTTTTTGCCAACACTTACCTTGCTATGCGTGTTTCATATTTCAATGAGCTTGATACATTCGCAGAGATGAAAGATCTTGATTCTAAGAAGATTATCGAGGCTATTTGTCTTGATCCAAGAATAGGAAAGAACTACTGTAATCCATCTTTTGGTTATGGTGGATATTGCTTGCCTAAAGACACAAAGCAACTTCGTCAAAACTATGAGGAGAAAGATATTCCTCAGAAGATGATTGAAGCTACAGTTCAAGCTAATGATATTAGAAAAAGACATATTGCAAAATCTATTATTGATAAGCAACCTAAGTGTGTAGGTATTTATAGACTAACTATGAAAAGACATTCTGATAATTTTAGAGAGAGTGCTATTCAAGAGATCATTAGAATTCTTAAGGCAGAGAGCATTGATGTAATAATTTACGAACCAGCATTAGAAGACGGTTCGTTTAACGAGTGCGAAGTAGTTGAAAACTTTGACAACTTTGTCGAAAAGTCAGATATAATTTTGGCAAACCGTTTGGCTACTCAGCTAGAACCGGTTATGGATAAGGTTTACTCTAGAGATGTGTTTAGAGCAGATTAAATAGGAAAGAGTGATAAAAATGAATATGTATGCATTCTTAAGAAAATCAATTGCACATTTTTTAAATGCGCTATACCAACCATTTCTTTTTGCATTGGTATTATCTGTTTTTGTGATGTTCTTTGTTATGTATTTAGGAAAGTATAAAAATGTAGATGTAAAAAAGAGAATACTAAATGGGTTTAAATTATGGATGAACAATTTTAAAAAATCCAAAAAGTTTAGAAGAATTTTTTACTTTGTTTTTATAGTTGTTATGATCCTGTTTAAAACACTATTAGTTAGAAATGTAAATTTCAACCCAACTGGAAATGTTGTAGGTGTTTGGGGGTTCTATAGACATGATGGAACATTTACTACAGAAATAGTTGAAAATATTGTGTTATTTATACCTTTCATTTTCTTCTTGTTCTTTATGCTGGAAGTTACTTCGAAGAAGACGACAAAGTTTTTGGCGGTTATGGGAAAATCAATACTAATTTCTTTCTTGTCATCGCTAACAATTGAGATGCTTCAATTGTTCTTGCACTTAGGGACATGGCAGTTATCGGATCTTGCATTCAACACGCTTGGTGGAGTTATTGGCGGATTGATTTATTGGGTGAGTGCAAAGATAAGAAGAAAATAGATTACTTGCCGAAAAGGATTAACGATTATTATGGGAAATAAAGAGAGACAATCAAATTATGAACTTTTAAGAATCATCAGTATGTTTTTGATAGTGATGGCTCATTGTAGTACATACTTTGGATTGACAGAGAAGTATAGTGCTACGCTTGGCATTAATAAAATTATATTAGACTTTTTCCACGTAGGTGGGAACCTTGGTGTTGCAAGTTTTATTTTGATATCTGGATACTTTATGGTAGACCAAACAACAAATCTAAAGAGAATTCTAAAACTTTGGGGACAAGTGTTCTTTTACACAGTTTCTATCTGGGCTATATGGGTTATTGTAAAAGCGATTCAAGGTGGACTTAATTATAAAATAATTGCAAAACAAGGATTGTTTGCATTCTTCCCCGTTTTAACACGACATTATTGGTATGTTACGGCATTTGTTATTGTTATGTTACTATCACCATTTCTAAATAAGATAATTCAATCACTAAGTCAACGCGCGTATAGTAGACTGTTAGCGATTCTTATAATCATCTTTGTGGTAATAATAGGTGGAATTCCAAAGTTACTCACAGATATGGTTGGCGGACGTCTTGTTGCAATGATAGTGGTTTACTTTATCGCAGGCTATATAAAAAGGTTCAGGACAGAAAAGAAGAATAATGCTGGAAAGCATTTGCTGGTGGCATTCTTGAGTTTTATTGTTTTGTTTGCGGGTACTTATTTGATAACTTATGTTGGAGTGAAAACCAATAATGCATTTTTGTTAAAAAATATATATTTTTATAGACCATTTATTAGTCCAATCGTGATTATAGGATCAGTATCATTGTTCCTAGGTTTCACGGAATTAAATATAAAACATAGTAAGTTTATTAATGTCGTGGCTAGTTGTACTTTTGGAGTATTCCTTTTGCATTCAAATAATATAATTGCGCCTTTAATAAGCAAACTGTTCCCAATCTATAAGGAAACGAATTCGGGATTGATATTTGTGTATACACTAGGCGCGATATGCGTGATTTACATTGTATGTACGTTGATTGATCTGTTGAGACAACTAACGGTTGAGAAACTTTGGTTTAGCTTTTTGAATAAGCATTTGGATTCAATCCAGGCTAAAGTTATGCGAGTGATCAGGAAGATTGCTGGGGGAGTGAAAAAGATTGGTAGAGCTTATTATGGGGAATAACAGTAATAAATGAACGAACTACACAAAACAATTTTCAATTTAATAAACTTATCTTTGCACCAGAGCAGTGGTGCAGAGTTTAAACTGCCAGAAAACATAGACTGGGATCAGGTTTTTGAAGAACTATCTGACCAGTCTATTTTAGGTATACCGCTTGAGTATATGGTGAAGAATGTTGATGCGCCAGAGGAGCTAAAGCAGGAGTGGACTGTGATGGTTTACAGCCAAGTGGCGGAGTGGACCAAACTTATGGAGGCACAGACCGCACTCATAAAATTACTGCAAGACAACGACATTCCGGTTGCCATCATAAAGGGTAGTGCAGCGGCCATGAATTATCCAAAGCCTGACTACCGCTCGATGGGCGATGTGGACTTTTTCGTCCGCGCCAAAGATTTCAACAAAACATACAAGCTCCTTAGGGAGAATGGATATGACTTTGCAGCGGACGCGTCAAAGGGGCAGATGCACCTGGAGGATGAGAAGTATCATCACGTGGAACTTAAGAAGAACGGGGTGACGTTTGAACTTCACAGGCGAATGTCCGACACCGTGCAGGGCAAGGAGACGGACGCAAAGATAGAGGCGCTTATCCAAGAGGGGATGGATCACATCCAGACCGGCCAGGTGGGAGAGTACGAGTTCCCGATGTTTGAGGAGAAACTGAACGGCCTTATAATTCTTCGCCACATCATTCAGCATTTGAGCGAGAACAAGGGCGTGGGACTTCGTCACGTAATCGATTGGATGCAGTTTGTGGAAAAGCATGTGGACGACCGCGCTTGGCAAGAGACTTATGCCAAGTACCTAGATGCGGTTAACCTAAAGGATGCGGCCATCGTTTTTGCGCGCATGGGTCAAATGTACATTGGCCTAGATAAAAACATCGCCTGGTGCAAAGGAACCACACCAGCCACCACATTGCGTGAAGCAGCAGAGCAAGAGCAAAATGAAAATGCCAAACTGGCTACCGCGTGGATGGAGCAAATCCTAGCATCCGGAAATTTTGGCGCAAAACAAACCGCCGCCGACGAAGGCGCAGGCGTATTATATAGAAACAAAAATGTTTTCACTATGATTGGATCGCTCCAGAGGCTTGGACTCACTCACTGGGAGGCAGCCAGAAAGCACAAGGCGCTAAGGCCTTTGGCGTGGGCGTACCAGACGGGCAGATATGCGAGAAAGGGCCTCGGCAGAAAGAATCCAATCAAGTCGCTAAAGAGTGATATGGACAAAAGTAATTACAAGAAGGAACTGCTCAAAGGGCTGAAAATTGATTAGCAAAAAGAGCAGCGCCGACAACGAAAATATAGTAAAAATAGAGTCGCAAAGGTGGCTCTTTTTTGTGCATAAATTAACGCTGATAACTAAAATATCAGTAACCTATTCAAAAAATGATACTACATCAAAAACACTGCCTATACTACAATAAAAGTAGCGATAATTCGGTTATCTAAACCGATTTTTTAGACAGTTTATACGGAAAAATATTCATAAAAATTCTTTGTTTGTAGGAGGAAAGATATGAAGAAAATTATTAGAAGAACTCTAGCGATAGCATTGAGTTTATCAATGGTATTCTCAGGGTTTAT
>CADBBS010000026.1 GCA_902793045.1 uncultured Lachnospiraceae bacterium | reverse complement strand
ATGGGCCACTAGCTCAGTTGGTAGAGCACTTGACTTTTAATCAAGTTGTCGGGAGTTCGATTCTCCCGTGGCTCATTTGGGTGTATCACACGATACACCCTTCTCAAATAAGCGGATGTGGCGGAATTGGCAGACGCGCTAGATTTAGGTTCTAGTGTCCCTTCGACGTGCAGGTTCAACTCCTGTCATCCGCATCCAAAGACCATCTACTAAAGTAGGTGGTCTTTTGGTATAATGAAATAGATTACGAGAGGGAATATGGGTAGACTAAAAGATTCATTTTACAAAAAGAAAATGTATAAAAGTAAACTAATGAAAATACTGGCAGCTATTCTTATGAAGCCAGTGTCTCTTCGTGATGCTATGAGAGACAAGAAAGTTTGCAAAATGTCTTTGAGAAAGTATGTCCCATCTAAATTTAGAGATAGCCACGGAGCAACTGGTTCCACAGCTACGCCATACAGTGTAGTTAAAGACATTGTTGATATGGATAACATTAATGAGAACTCGAAATTTGTGGATGTCGGTTGCGGCAAGGGAAGAGTGCTAGCGGCTCTTTTGCACCAAAAAGCAATGTGCAAGTTAGTTGGTATTGAGTTAAATGAGGAAGTGGCAGACATAGCAAAAACTTGGTCAGAGCCATACGATAATGTCGAGATTATATGTGGTGATGCATTTAAGATAGATATGGGAGAGTATACAGATATATTTTTGGCAAGACCATTCGAGACCGAACTATTTAAAGAGTATCTTCAGAAGTTAGAAAAAGAATTAAAACAAGAGACAAATGTGTATTTCTATGTAGATCAGTTCCTTGGTGATTTCTTGGACAATAGAGAAGGATGGCATTTGCAAAAACGAGGAATCTCATATTTTAGAAAAGGTTTCTTTATGAGTCTTTCTCCACAGAGATATTCTGTGTTCAAGTTTATTCCAAATGACAAATAAAAAGTGCGCTTAATCTTAAGCGCACCATATATTATTTAAAATCGTTTATATCAAATTTTTCTAGTTTTGATAAATAGCTATTGTGATATCGTCTATCATCAGTAACATCCTCATCAAACCACTCCGGTGGAACAAAGGCAGTAGCTTCATCTACAGACTCAAATTCCACTTCCACAAAGACTAATCCTTCAAACATTCCCTCAAACACATCCAATTCAGCAGTTAAAGCGTTTTCTAGTGGAATAAAGTATCTAGTCTTAGTAATTACATTTCCATCGGCTTTATTTAACATATGTTTATAACCTTCTTTGCCGAGGGGGAGATTATACTCAGAGCGAGCCATCATACCGCCGCCTTTGTAGGTCAAAATATAATTATCGTCTTGCTTGCGGACGCGAATGACAGGCGCTGTACACACATATGCCTGCTCGATAGTGCAAGACTTATACTGATTTAGATTCTCCGGCAAAGACTTTATCTTAAATTTTCTCTCAATCTCTACGTTATTCATAATAACTCCTAAATGTTAACAATTTACTTAATCTTAATATTTATTTTACATTATTGCAATAAAACTATCATATATAACTGATAAATTATTAATCGTTGTGGTACAATATAGAGCAAATGGATTAAAAAAGAAAGGAAAAACCCTATCTGGGGTTGGAAAAGAAAAATGAAAAAAGTTTATGCATTTTTAGCAGATGGTTTGGAAGAAGTAGAAGCTTTGATGGTAATCGACTTGCTACGCAGAACTAAAAAGTTAGATGTGGTTATGGTTTCAATCAAAGATGACCTAATGGTGGAAGGATCTCATGGAATAAAGATTATGGCCGATACCACTATAGATGAGATTAACTTTGACGAGGGAGATTGTATTTTCCTACCTGGTGGAATACCAGGAACACCAAATCTAGAGGCGTGCGATAAATTGATTGAAGAAATCAAGAAATACAACGAGGAAGGAAAACTTTTGGCGGCTATTTGTGCAGCGCCAACTATTTACAGTCATTTAGGTTTATTAAAGGATAAAAAAGCGACAAGCTATCCATCTTTCGAGGATGAATTTGACTGCAAAGAATACGGCGGCAAAGTAGTAAGAGATGCTAATTTCATAACTGGAAAAGGTTTGGGAGTTGCGCTAGAAGAAGGACTTGAAATGATTAGCTATTTGGTGGACGAAGAGACTGCAAAATCTGTTGCTGATGCTATTCAGTATAACTAGGAAGTGTCCCAGAAACGACACACTAAAATGGTTATAATAAGCCCGTAAATAAAGTGACATTGATAGGGTTTCGTGATATAATAATTGTCTGCGCGACCCTATAAATAAGGGCGTTATAATTAAAATATAATCAAGAAAAACTTGTTGATATAAGGAGGAATTTTAAGATGAGTTTTAAAGTAGAAAAAACAAAGGATAACGAAGCTAAGTTAATTATTGAAGTGCCTGCAGAGGACTTTGATAAAGCTATTGACGAGGCGTATGAAAAGAATAAAGACAGATTCAAAGTTGATGGATTTAGAAAGGGTAAAGTTCCACGCGAAATGATTGAAAAAGTTTACGGTGTGGGAGTATTCTATGATGATGCTGCAAACGCAGTAATCCCAGAAGCTTATGCAGAAGCTGCAAAGGAATCTGGACTTGAAATCGTAGCTAGACCTGAAATTCAGGTTACTAAGATTGCTGCTGGAAACCCTATGGAGTTTGAAGCAATCGTAACACTTAAGCCAGAAGTTAAACTTGGTAAGTACAAAGGTGTTAAGGTTGAAAAGGTGGAAGCAGAAGTAACTGACGAAGATATCGAAAACAGATTAAACCAGGATAAAGAGCAGAACGCTAGACTAGTAGCTGCTGACGACAAAGAGATTGAAAATGGTGACCAGGCTATTATCGACTTCGAAGGTTTTGTAGATGACAAGCCATTCGAAGGTGGTAAGGGTGAAGATTATCCACTAGTTATTGGTTCACACTCATTTATCGATACATTTGAAGATCAGCTAGTTGGTAAGAAAGTGGGAGATGAAGTAGATGTAAACGTTACTTTCCCAGAACAGTACCAGGCTGCAGAGTTGGCAGGTAAGCCAGCACTATTCAAAGTTAAGATTAAAGAAATCAAAGTTAAAGAATATCCAGAAATAGATGATGAGTTTGCTCAGGAAGTTTCAGAGTTCGACACTTTAGAAGAATACAAAGAGGATATCAGAAAGAAACTTACAGAAGCAAAAGAGAATGAGGCTGCTAGAGAAACTGAGAGCAGAATTATTGAAGCAATCGTCAAAGATTCTAAGATGGACATTCCAGAAAAGATGATCGATACAGCTTGCGATCAGATGGTAGAAGAGTTTGCTAGAAATATGCAGATGCAGGGTATTGCTTTTGAGCAGTATTTGCAGATGACAGGTTCTACACTAGAGCAGATGAAAGAACAGGTTAAGCCACAGGCTGAAGCTAGAGTTCAGAGTAGTCTTGTACTAGAAGCTATCGTAGATGCTGAGAATATTGAAGCAAAAGATGCAGATGTAGATGATGAGATTTTGAAGATGTCTGAACAGTACGGCATGGAAGTTGAAAAGATTAACGAAATGCTAAGAGATGAAGACAGAGAAAACATCAAGAAAGATATTTGTATCAGAAAAGCAGCGGAGTTAATTGTAAACGAAGCAAAATAATAGGAGGTAGATTATGGCATTAATACCTTACGTAATTGAGCAAAACTCAAGAGGAGAGCGCTCATACGATATTTATTCAAGATTATTAAAAGACAGAATCATTTTTATTGGTGAAGAGATAAATGACGCAGTAGCTAGTACAGTAGTTGCACAGTTATTGTTCCTAGAATCTGAAGATCCAGGAAAAGACATTCACATGTACATTAACAGTCCTGGCGGATCAGTAACAGCTGGTATGGCTATATACGATACTATGAACTATGTTAAGTGTGACGTATCAACTACATGTATTGGAATGGCTGCTAGCATGGGTGCATTCTTACTTGCAAGCGGAGCTAAGGGTAAGAGATACGCACTTCCTAATGCAGAAGTGATGATTCATCAGCCAATGGGCGGTGCTCAGGGACAAGCTAGTGAAATCGAAATAGCAGCAGAGCACATCCTAAATACTAAGAAAAAGTTAAATGAAATCTTAGCAGACTGCACAGGCCAGAAGTTAGACGTAATAGAGAAAGACACTGACAGAGATAACTGGATGAGCGCAGACGAAGCTAAAGATTACGGCTTAGTAGATGAAGTAATCAAAGACAGAAAATAATAATTTTAAGGCACCGCATTAGTGGTGCCTTATATGCCATTTATAAATCGTTTTTAAGGAGACAAATAAATGTCAAAAAAAGATACAAAGAACGAAATTCCTGTTTGTTCATTTTGTGGAAAAACAAGAGACCAAGTAAATAGACTTATTGCTGGTCCTAATGACACATACATTTGTGATGGATGTGTTGAGATATGTGCAGGCATAGTGGAAGAAGAACTATATGCCACACCTGAAGAGGAAAAGAAAACTGAAGATATCAATCTTCTAAAGCCTAAGGAAATTAAAGAGTTCCTAGATGACTATGTTATTGGTCAAGAAGAAGCTAAGAAGGTTTTGTCTGTAGCAGTTTACAATCACTACAAAAGAGTTTTGTCAGGAAAAGACTTAGATGTTGAACTTCAAAAGTCAAATATCTTAATGCTTGGACCAACAGGTAGTGGTAAGACATATCTTGCACAGACATTAGCGAAGGTTTTGAATGTTCCATTTGCTATAGCAGATGCAACTACACTAACTGAGGCTGGTTATGTGGGTGAAGATGTGGAAAATATTTTGCTAAAGATTATCCAAGCAGCAGATTACGATGTAGAGCGTGCAGAGCATGGAATTATTTATATCGATGAGATTGATAAAATTACAAAGAAGTCAGAGAATGTTTCAATTACTAGAGACGTCTCCGGCGAAGGCGTTCAGCAGGCACTACTTAAAATAATTGAAGGCACAGATGCTTCAGTGCCACCACAGGGTGGAAGAAAGCATCCACAGCAGGAATTGATTCCAATTAACACATCAAACATTTTGTTTATTTGTGGTGGAGCCTTTGACGGTCTAGACAAGATTATCGAGACTAGACTAGATCAGAGTAGTATTGGATTTGGTTCTGAAATTAAAGAAAAGACTGATGCTAAGACAGACGAATTGTTCAAGCAAGTTATGCCAGAAGACTTGACTAAGTTTGGACTTATTCCAGAGTTTATCGGTCGTGTGCCAGTTACTGTATCACTAGACTTCTTAGATGAAGATGCGTTGAAAGAAATTTTGACAACGCCAAAGAATGCGCTAGTTAAACAGTTTGAAAAATTGTTTGAACTAGATGATGTAAAACTTACATTTACTGAAGGAGCACTAGATGCTATCGCAAAGAAAGCGGTTGATAGAAAAACTGGAGCCAGAGGACTTCGTTCTATCCTAGAAGCAGCAGTTATGAACACAATGTATGAGACACCATCAGATGAGACTATTAAAGAGTGCATTATCACTGAAGAAGTTATTAACGATGGTGCAGAACCAGAATTGAAATACAATTCAAAAACAAAGAGTAAGAAATCAAATAAATCAGCATAGAGGAATAATATGTCAGAAAAATTATATTTAATTCCGGCTATACCTTTAAGAGGGCTAACAATTTTGCCGGGCACTACAGTGCATTTCGACATTAGTAGAGAGACATCAATCAATGCAGCAGAAGTTGCTATGCAAAAGGGTCAGAACTTGTTTGTGGTAGCACAAAAAGACCCTAAGGAGGAAACTCCTAGTTTTGAGTCAATCTACAAAGTTGGAACTGTAGTAAAAGTAAAACAAATGAATAAGTTACCTGAAGATGTAGTAAGGGTAATGGTTGAAGCAATAGAAAAGGCGGAAGTTTTAACTTTCGATAATGTTGGAACTCACTATGAGGCAGAAGTCGTAGTAAGAGAAGAAACAGATGATGACTTGGACGACATTAAGAAAGAAGCTTTCAAGAGAGAATTGCAAGATATCTTAAAAGATTATGATTCCTATTCTCATGAATTTTCTACAAAAACTCTCCAACAACTTTTGAGCATCGCTAATCTAAATGAGTTGATGACTCAAGTTATTAGAAGAATCCCGCTTGACTATAAACTTAAACAAACTTTCCTAGAAGAGGAGAGTACTTTAGAAAAGTTTATTTTCATTTCTAAGTTCTTGAAGACAGAAAATGAGATTAACTCAATCCGTGGTGAGATTGTAGAAAAGGTTAAAATGCGCCTTGATAAGGCTCAGAGAGAGCACATCTTAAGAGAACAGATGCAAGTTATCCGCGAAGAGTTGGGCGATGACTATATGTCTGAAGCAGACGAGATGGAAGAGAAAATCAAAAATCTCAATGCAGAAGACTACGTCAAAGAAAAACTTCTAAAGGAACTTGCTAGATTTAAAAACTATGGAAACAACGGAGTGGAAGGAAATGTCATCAAGACATATCTAGACACTATGCTTGAAATGCCATGGAACAATATGACAGAAGAAAATCCTGATTTAGATAATGCTCAGGCTATATTAGATAGAGACCACTATGGTCTAGATAAAGTTAAAGAGCGTATGATTGAATTTCTAGCAGTTAGAAATCTTACAAAGAAAGATGGAAACAGCCCAATCGTATGCCTAGTTGGTCCTCCGGGTACTGGTAAGACATCTATCGCTAAATCAGTGGCTGAAGCTCTAAATAAAAAGTATGTGAGAATCAGTCTAGGTGGTGTGGATGATGAATCAGAAATCCGTGGACATAGAAAGACTTACGTTGGCGCTATGCCAGGTAGAGTGGCAGTAGGACTTAAGAACTGCAAGAGTGGAAATCCATTAATTCTCTTTGACGAGGTCGATAAACTTGGACGCAGCATGCATGGTGATCCTGCATCGGCTTTGCTTGAGGTTATGGACTCTGAACAAAACTTTGCATTTAGAGATAACTATTTGGAAGTTCCAATTGATTTATCAAATGTATTGTTTATTGCAACAGCAAACAACAGAGATACTATCCCAGAACCACTACTTGATAGAATGGAAATCATTGAGGTGAGTGGTTACACTTCAAATGAGAAATATCATATTGCAACAGAGCATTTGATTAAGAAACAGTTAGAGAAACATGGCTTAACTAGTAGCCAACTTGATATTACTGGTGATGCTATAAATGCTATTATCGATTACTACACTAGAGAGTCTGGTGTTAGACAGTTAGAGCGAGAGATTGCTAAGATTTGTCGTATTGCTGCTAAGGGTATCGAGAAAGATGGCAAGAAGAGCATGAAGGTGACAGACAAGAATATCACTAAGTACCTTGGTCGCAAGAAGTTTGACGTGGAAATGGCAAACAAGAAAGACGATGTTGGTATTGTGCGAGGTCTTGCTTGGACACCTGTCGGTGGAACTACACTTCAGATAGAAGTAAACACTATGCCAGGAAAAGGTAAGCTTAAGATTACTGGTCAGTTAGGTGATGTAATGCAAGAGTCTGCAGAGATCGCACTTACATATGTAAGAAGTATCGCGTCAAAGTATGGTGTGGACAAAGATTACTTTGCAGAGCACAACATTCACATTCACGTGCCAGAAGGAGCAGTGCCAAAGGATGGCCCTTCAGCTGGTATCACTATGGCGACAGCACTTTTATCAGCGGTTGCCAATATAAAAGTGGACTGCAAAGTTGCTATGACTGGTGAGATTAACCTTCGCGGCGATGTTATGCCAATAGGTGGCGTCAAAGAAAAACTTCTCGCTGCAAAGAATGCAGGAATAGAGAAAGTATTGGTGCCATTTAAGAATAAACCAGAAGTTTTAGAACTAGACAAAGAGATTACTGATGGACTTGAGATTGTGTTTGTTAAGACTATGAACCAAGTTTTGAAGAATGCTCTAAAGGAAAAATAATGAAAGTTAAAAATGCAGAATTAGAAACTGTATGTGGAGTTACTAGCAAGCTACCTCATAACACAATGCCTGAGATAGCTTTTGCTGGTAAGTCCAATGTTGGAAAATCATCCCTTATCAATGGCCTTGTAAACAGAAAGGCTCTAGCCAGGACATCATCTTCCCCTGGAAAAACCCAAACTATTAATTACTACAATATAAACAAAGAGCTATACTTTGTGGACTTGCCTGGATATGGATATGCCAAAGTTTCAAAATCAGAAAAAGAAAAATGGGGTGTAATGATTGAAAACTATCTAAACACATCCGAGCAACTTCGTGCAATATTTTTGCTTGTGGATATTAGACATGAGGCATCGAAGAATGACAAGCAGATGTATGAATGGATGTTGGAGATGGGCTTTTATCCAATCATTATTGCCACAAAGTTAGATAAGCTAAAGAGAAGTCAGGTTCAAAAGAATCTTAAAATACTTAAAGAAAGCTTAGGAGTGGTGAAAGACACTATTGTTATTCCTTTCTCGGCGGTTACAAAGCAGGGCAAGGATGAAATATTAGATTTAATAGAACAGATTTGCGAGGATTAGTTATGGCATTAGATATGGTCGTACTTTACAAGTTAATAATAATGCACATGTTGGACAAGGTAGATTTTCCTTTGACGAACTCACAGATTACACAGTTCTTTACTGAGAATGAGTACACAAACTATTTCACAGTGCAGAAGTGTTTGAATGAGTTGATAGAGGCGGGATTTGTTTTCTCAAACGAAAACAGAAACACCACTTACTATCACTTGAGTGCAGAGGGTAGAGAGAGTTTGAAGTTCTTTGAGAACAAAATTTCCAACTCAATCGTGGACGAGGTTGATATGTATTTGATCGAAAACAAATACGAACTTCGAAACGAAATCGGAACTACATCTGATTACTACCAGGCATCAAACGGAGATTATATTGTTCACTGCCAGGTAAAAGAAGGTGACGGAACACTAATCGAGATTAATATAGCGGCACCAGATAGAGAGACAGCATCTCACATGTGTGGCGCATTTGATACAAAAGATAACAGTCAGGAAATATATCAATACATAATTGAAAAGCTGGGTAAGTAACCCGAAGGAGTTAATATGAAAGAAAAATTATCAGCTCTACCAGTAAGTGAATTAAGAGAAATTGCAAAAGAAAAAGGAATAAAGGGTGTATCAACACTTCGCAAGCAGCAGTTAGTGGATATGCTAGCCGAGCTTGATTCGAAAGACGATGGAGTCACTCACAAAGATGAAGTGCCAAACGAAAATGGCGAAACTACCACAGGTATTTTGGAAGTTTGCCAGGATGGTTACGGATTCTTAAGATCTGATAACTATTTGTCGGGCGATGATGATGTGTATGTTGCGCAGTCACAGATTAGAAGATTTAGACTTAAGACTGGTGACTATGTGACAGGCCGTGTTCGTCCTAAGAGAGAAGGAGAGAACTTTGGCGCCATCTACTATGTAGATCAAGTAAACGGCGAAAGTTTAGACAAGGTTATCAACCGACCAAGTTTTGACGATCTAACACCAGTGTTCCCTCATGAGAGAATTTCGCTAGAGACTGACGGACATAGTATCGCTATGAGAATGGTTGATTTGATTTGTCCGATTGGTAAAGGTCAAAGAGGTATGATTGTGTCTCCGCCAAAGGCAGGTAAAACTACACTTTTGAAAGAGACAGCAAAAGCAGTGCTTAAGAATAATCCAGAGATGGAAATAATTATTCTTTTGATAGATGAGAGACCCGAAGAAGTTACTGACATTAAAGAGGCTATTCAGGGAGATAATGTTGAAGTTATTCACTCAACATTTGACGAGAGACCAGAACATCACAAGAAAGTATCAGAGATGGTGCTTGAGCGTGCAAAGAGATTAGTCGAGCACGGCAAAGATGTAATAATTCTTCTAGATAGTATTACAAGACTTGCAAGAGCTTACAACTTAACAGTAAATGCAAGTGGTAGAACACTATCAGGTGGTCTTGATCCAGCAGCATTACATATGCCTAAGAAGTTCTTTGGCGCAGCCAGAACTATGAGAGAGGGCGGAAGTCTTACAGTGCTAGCTACAGCGCTAGTTGATACTGGAAGTAAGATGGACGATGTAGTGTACGAGGAATTTAAGGGTACTGGTAATATGGAACTTGTTCTTGATAGAGCACTTTCCGAGAGAAGATTGTTCCCGGCTATCGATATAGCAAAATCAAGTACTAGAAGAGAAGATTTGTTGCTATCAGATGATGAAGTATTTGCCGCTAACTTCATTAGAAAAGAGATGAGTGGCATGAGAAAAGAAGAAGCATTAGAGCAGATTGTGGACACTTTTGCTAAGACTAAAAATAACGACGAATTCGTCCAAAGAGTTAAGTCTATAGCTAAAAAATAACCCGTTTTTAGCTTTAAAATAAGTGTTGCATAGAAAATACTCCTATGCTATAATGATTTGGCTATTGAATTGTCGAACTAAGTTCGGGATATTCGATATTTCAAGGCAAGTAATTGGCATAAGCCAAAATTCATATATTATTCGAAGAGGTGAAAAAAATGAGAAAAGGAATTCATCCAGAATACCATGAAGCAAAAGTTACATGTAACTGTGGTAACACATTTGTAACTGGCTCTACTAAGGAAGATATTCACGTGGAAATTTGTTCACAGTGTCATCCTTTCTATACAGGACAGCAGAAGGCTGTTACAGCTCGTGGTAGAGTTGACCAGTTCAATAAGAAGTATGGTATCAAATAAGATTAAAGATTACGGGTTGAGATATTTTCTCAACCCATTTTCTTTTTAGTATCTTTAAGGAGTTATTAGATGAAAAATAGACTACCTTGTTCAGGTATTGGCGGACAAGCCGTACTTGAAGGCATAATGATGAGAAATAAAGATAAATATGCAGTAGCCGTGAGAGCAGGCGACAAAGAAATCGACTGCAGAGTTGGTGCGCATAAAGATATAGCAGAGAAAAACGTTTTAGCTAGGATACCTTTTGTAAGAGGAATCTTTAAACTATGGGATTCTATGGTTTTAGGAATAAGAGCACTAACTTATTCTTCACAGTTTTTAGATGAAGAAGAAATAGAGCCAGACAAGTTTGAAAGCTGGCTTAATAAAAAGTTTGGCGAGAAGGCTGAAAAGTTTATTATTGGATTTACAATTGCAATTTCTGCTATTTTGGCGATAGCCCTATTTATGATTCTTCCATTGTTTATAGCAGATATTATGGAAAGACATATTTCTTGGGTCACAAAGCAAAGAGTGCCTATTATTGAGGGTATATTGAAAGTTCTTATCTTTATTCTTTATTTGGCACTAACAGCTTTAATTAAAGATATTAGAAGAACATATATGTATCACGGTGCAGAGCATAAGTGTATTAATTGTATTGAGACAGGCAAAGAACTAAATGTAGACAATGTTAGAAGTAGTTCTAGATTCCATAAAAGATGTGGAACAAGTTTCTTATTTGTAATTATCTTAATAAGTATTATTGTTTTCTTGTTAGTTAGACCAGAAAACATTTTCCTAAGATATGGAATCAGAGTTTTATTAGTTCCAGTGATTGCTGGCTTTTCATACGAGTTTATTAGATTGGCTGGGTCAAAGGATAATTTGTTTGTAGATATCTTGAGCAAACCAGGACTTTGGATGCAAAGAATTACTACAAGAGAACCTTCTGACGATATGATTGAAGTGGCTATTGAGGCTACAGAGGCGGTATTTGACTGGGAAGCTTATCTAGAAGATAATGGAGTGGAAGTTAGAACTAGAAGAAAACCTACTCCTAGACCTCAGTCTTACGTTAGACCTGAACCTCATGATTTGCCAAAGAGAGACAACAATACAGGATCAGGATTCAATTGGAAATTTTAGTTAGAGATTTTGTAAAAGAAAATACAGATAAACTTGATGCGGCTGGTATTTCAGACGCATCAGTTGATATATGGCTTCTTTTAGAACATTTTGCAGATATTAAAAAGAGCGAATACTTTGCAAATCAAGATATGCAAATTAGCAAAGTGGATGCAGAGCAAATAGAAGAGGCTGTTGAAAAAAGAATAGACCACATTCCACTTCAGCACATAATAGGCGAGACTGAGTTTATGGGACTTACATTTAAAGTGAATGAGAATGTTTTGATTCCTAGATTTGACACTGAGATATTAGTGGATGAAGTTGTAAAGTATGTGGGTGATGACTTCCTAAAAGTGCTTGATATGTGTACTGGTTCTGGCTGTATTGCAATTACTATCAGTGATATGTGCGATAATGCAACAGTTACAGCATCAGATGTTTCAAAGGATGCGCTAGACGTTGCAAAAGAGAACAATACACTTAATCAAACAGATGTTACCTTTGTCGAGTCCGATTTGGGAAAGTTTGACGTTATTGTTTCAAACCCTCCATATATCAGAACAGAAGAAATTGAGAACTTGGAAGAAGAAGTAAAAATGCACGATCCGCACCTAGCATTAGATGGTGGAGAGAGTGGTTTGGACTTTTACCAGGTAATAACAAAAGAGGCAAAAGATTATTTGAATGAGAATGGATTGATCTTCTTTGAAATTGGTTTTGACCAGGCCGAAGAAGTTTCAAATATACTAAAGGAAAACGGCTACAAAGATATAGTAGTCAAAAAGGATTTAGCGATGAATGATAGAGTAGTTTACGCAAAGAAAGGTTAGCTGGTTAAATATAATAGAGTAACCATTAATTAGAGATTGAAAGGAAAGATATTATGTTTGACAAGTTAGAAGCGATTGTTGAGAGATTTAACGAAATAAATGAGCAGCTTACTAAGCCAGAAGTAGTTAATGATCAAAACAAGTATAGAAAATTAATGAAAGAGCAAAGTGACCTCGAGCCAATAGTCGAGGCTTTTGAAGAGTACAAAAAATGCAAAGAGACTATTGATGAGAGTTTAATGATTCTAGACGAAGAGTCTGATGACGAGATAAAAGACCTCGCCAAAGAAGAAATGAATGAGGCTAAAGAACGTCAGGCGCAGCTAGAAGATGAGTTAAAGATTTTGCTTCTTCCAAAAGATGAAAACGATGATAAGAACGTAGTAGTTGAGATTCGTGGCGGAGCAGGTGGCGATGAAGCTGCTTTATTTGCCGCAGAACTATATAGAATGTACTGCATGTATGCCGACAACATGGGATGGAAGACTGAACTTATCTCACTAAATGAAAATGGAGTGGGAGGATTTAAGGAAGTAGTCTTTATGGTTAATGGTAATGGTGCATACTCAAAGCTTAAGTACGAGAGTGGAGTTCACCGTGTACAGAGAATTCCAGTTACTGAGTCAGGCGGACGTATTCATACATCTACAGCCACAGTAGCAGTAATGCCAGAGGCAGAAGAAGTAGATATTGAAATTGATATGAATGATTGCCGATTCGATGTATTTAGAGCATCAGGAAACGGTGGACAGTGCGTAAATACTACAGACTCAGCTGTTAGACTTACACATATCCCTACTGGAATCGTTATCTCATGTCAGGATGAAAAGTCACAGCTTAAAAACAAAGATAAGGCTTTGAAGGTGCTTAGAGCTAGACTATACGAATTAGAGTGCCAGAAGAAGCAAGACGAGGAATCTGCAGCTAGAAAGAGCCAGATTGGTTCAGGCGATAGATCAGAAAAAATTAGAACATACAACTTCCCACAGGGACGTGTTAGAGACCATAGAATTAAACTTACATCACACAGATTAGAGCAAATTCTAAACGGTGATATTGAAGAGTTGATTGATGGTTGTATAGCAGCAGATCAAGCCGCTAAGCTAGCTCAAGTAGAGTGATTTCTGGCAATAAAAACTCCTTTCTAGAGTGCTAGAAGGGAGTTTTTTGTATGCATTTATGTAACCCTATTTTTATTGTTTATTTACCTTATTTTTGGTAAAATGTTATTGGATTATGGGATTTAGGAGGACGCTTTAATGAAGGGCTTTACGGATATTCATAATCACATTCTTTTTGGGGTGGATGATGGATCAGAATCCATTGAAAAATCCATCGAAATGATTGGTGAGGAGTACAACCAGGGGGCTAGAAGTCTTATTTTAACCCCACATTACGACGAGGAAAGTTTCAATCTTTCTGTTGAGAGATGGAACAATCATTTTGCCGAGTTGAAAGCATTGGCTGGGGAGAAATACCCTGATATGAAACTGTATCTGGGCAATGAAGTATTGTTGTGTAACGATATGGTTGAAAAGCTAGATGCTGGAAGGATTTTGACGATGGCTGGTAGCAGATATGTGCTAATTGAGTTTTATCCTTCGGAAGACTACAGCACTATAGAGCGAGCGCTTAGCCAGCTAGTAAATGGCGGATATATTCCAATCATCGCTCACTGTGAGAGATACAGAGCGTTTAGAAAAAGAATTGGAACTATAAACAAAGTGAATTTAAACCATGTGGTAGAAATGGGATGTTACCTTCAGGTAAATGCCACATCGGTATATAGAGAAGATAGAAAGTTTGTCGCAAAACTAATAGAAAATGAGATGTTACATCTTGTGGGCACAGATGCTCATTCAGTTAGACAACGTGGCATTCACTGGAAGAAATGTATTGAACTTCTCGAGTCAAAGTATGGCGAGAGATATGTTGAGTGGTTATTG
This sequence comes from uncultured Lachnospiraceae bacterium, assembly GCA_902793045.1. Lineage (GTDB taxonomy): Bacteria > Bacillota > Clostridia > Lachnospirales > Lachnospiraceae > Eubacterium_G. The sequence goes on along the minus strand of CADBBS010000026.1, from coordinate 3,362 downwards.
GTGAGAAATCCAGAGATGATTATTTCAGGAGAATATATTTAATCGAAAGGAAAAGACATGGGAACAGATAATAACAGAAATGAGATAGAGATAGATCTTCGTGGTTTGCTCTCAACTATTCTGAACAGATTGACTATCATCATTTTGGTTGGAATATTAGTGGGTGGTATTGCATTTGCATATACTCAGTTCTTTATTACTCCACAGTATATGTCTACTACTAAAGTGTACATATTGAGTAGACAAGATCCTAACCAAAGTGGTTTGACATCTAGCGATTTGGCGTTTGCCTCAGATCTTGCAAACGACTACCAAGTGTTACTTACAAGTGAGCCGGTCTTGAGTAAAGTAAAAGATGACCTAAAACTTGATTTAACTGTTGGACAGTTGGCAGGAATGGTAGAGGTAGAGTTGGAAGAGGATACTCGTATTCTTGATATAAAAGTTACGAGCCCAGAACCAAAACTATCGAAGAAAATTGCCGACAAAGTGCGTGATGTCGCAAATGATAAGACAAAAGAGGTTATGGAGGGTGTAGAAGCTGTTAACCCTGTTGACGAGGCTACACTACCTAGAGTTCCTTCTAGTCCACACGTTGAGAAAAATACAATGCTTGGCTTTATCATTGGATTCGGTTTGGCGTTGTTGGTAGTAATCTTGATGTTTGTACTAGACGATACTATTAAAACTCCTGACGATATAGAAAAGAAACTTGGTGTATCTGTTTTGGCTTCCATTCCGCTTAAGAGTTCAAGAAGCAAAGGCTATGGTTATGGATATGGTTACGGCTATGGCTACGGAAGTACAAAGAAAAAGGATTCATCGGATGATGATACCACAGAGGGAAAGGAGTAAGGTCATATGTTAAATATTAATTTAGAGAAAATATCTGATTTAGATTTTAAGACAAGAGAAGCATATAAGACACTTAGAACTAATGTCCAATTCTGTGGTGATGATGTAAAACTTATTTCACTAACTAGTTCAGTTCCTAACGAAGGAAAATCAATGGTGGCATTTAACCTAGCAGTTTCAATGGCTGAAGGTGGAAGTAAAGTATTATTTATCGATGCCGACCTTAGAAAATCAGTTTTGATTGGACGTTACAAAATCAACAAAGCAATTAAGGGTCTAACACATTATCTTTCAGGAGTGGAGAGACTAGACAGTATTAGATACAGAACAAATATCGATAATCTTGATATGATTCTATCTGGTCCAGTTCCTCCAAACCCAGCGGAGCTACTTGATAATGAAAGATTTACAGAGATGCTTAGACTTACAAGAAATGCATACGATTATGTAATTATTGATACACCACCTATTGGACAGGTAATTGACCCAGCTATCGTGGCACAGCAGACAGACGGTGTGATTTTCCTAATTTCACAGGCTAACGTTAGTTACAAATATGTTCAAAAGCAGATTGAACAGCTTAAGAAATCAGGATGTAGATTATTAGGTGCAGTGCTTAATAAGGTGGATCCAGATGGTAAGGGCGCTTATTACAGTGGATATTATGGCAAATACTACAAGCGTGGCTACGGTTATGGATACGGTTCAGAGAATTATTACAAATAATTATTAATATCAAAGATGCCTATGTTTTAACCGCATAGGTGTTTTTGACTATTAGTGGAAGATGGAGTTTTGTGTGGCTGAAATACATGAGTTTACAGCTAAATATGAAATAGCAGGCCTTAAGATTTTGATGACCACTTACTTTGATAGAACTAGAGAGTTGGCCAAAGACTATTTGGCAAAGACTGAGTGGGACGAGCCTGACATTGAAATAATCTTTGACTCAAATTACTACGAGGAAAATAAAAGTGAGTTTCCACAAGGCGCTACATACGAAGATATGGAGTATGTCTATACGGGAGAATATTTCCACAGATTATTACTTGGTTACAATGGTTTAATGCTTCATTCATCAGCTGTAGTAGTAGATGGATATGCTTATCTGTTTTCGGCTGATAGTGGAATGGGAAAATCCACACACACAAATTTATGGCTTGAAAAGTTTGGCGACAAAGCATTTGTTATAAACGATGACAAGCCAGCCATTAGAAAAATAGATGGACAGTGGTATGTATATGGCACACCTTGGTGTGGAAAGCACAACACAAATAAAAATGCGAAAGCAAAACTAGGCGCTATAGTTTTCCTTGAGAGAAGTGAGAAAAATTGGATAGAGCCTGAAAATGTAAAGGATGCTATTCCAAAGTTTTTTAAACAGACTACTAGAAAACTTACCCTAGAAGAATATATGGACAAAGCATTGTCCAATATGGAGGAAGTGCTTAGCGAGACTCCAATATATAAAATGGGCTGTGATATTTCCAAAGAAGCAGCCGATATGGCATACGAGACCATTAGGAGAATTTAGATGAAGATTAAAGAAGGATATATTCTTAGAAATGTGGCGGGATCATTTGTCGTTGTTCCGATAGGTGAAGCAGCATCAGAATTTAACGGAATGATGAATCTAAATGATACGGGTGCATTTTTATTTGAGAAAATGATAGATGGCATAAGCAGAGAAGACTTGGTTAAGGCTTTGACGGATGAGTACGATGTGGATGTCGAGACTGCGTCAAAGGATGTAGATGCATTTATAGAAAAAGTAGAAGAACAAAATTTGTTTGAATAAATAAGGAGCACAACTTGAAACTATTTAACAAAGACAATTCAGAAGGTTTAAGATGGATAATCAAAAACTGCAAACGAGATATTCCGTATGTAGTTTTAATTAGTGTGCTCTATATTATCTTAGCTTTAGTAAATACTGTTGTTGCATTGTTTAGTAAGTATGCTATCGATGCAGCCCAAGAAACTTATGAGAAACATGCTTTTTCTATTGATGGTATGTCGATTTGGGAAATAATTCAGGCAGCATTTACAAATCCATACACTCAAAAAATCTTGATGTGGACTGGAATTATTCTAGTTGTTATATCAGCCAGATTGCTAATGAGAGTTGCTGCATCGGCTATCGGCATTAAAGTTACAGCCAAACTTACAATGAGATTTAGAACAAAATTGTTCTATGGAATATTAAATAAAAAGTATGAAGAGATAAACAAAATACACAGTGGAGAACTAATTAACAGACTTACAAGTGATATAGGTATAGTGACAGATGGTGTAATAAGTATTATTCCAAACTTGCTTTATTACATAACACAATTTTTAGGAGCGTTTGTAGTTTTAGTAGTTATTGCTCCTAAATTCACAATAGTATTTTTAATTGCTGGAATTATTATTTCAATGATCACTCTGTTATTGAGAGGAAAATTCAAAGGGCTACACAAAGAAGTTCAATCTACAGAAGGTGTGGTTAGATCATTCTTCCAAGAAGC